>JAHEBE010000241.1 GCA_024642365.1 Algoriphagus sp. | reverse complement strand
CCTCCTTTTTTGGACATTTGGAACTTGTCAGAGGGCTTCTAGATCTAAATGCCAATCCCTCTATTCCTTCAAACAACTCCTTCCGGGTAACACCATTGCATTCTGCCTGCGCAATTTCAAACCTTGCGATAGCAGAAGAACTTTTAAAAAATGGGGCTGATGTAAATGCAAAGCAAGCCCATGGAGTGACTCCTTTACATTCAGCCGCCCATAATGGCCAAGCTGAACTGGTGAAACTTCTTCTTTCTTATGGAGCTGAAATGGATTCGAAAACGGATAGCGGCCAAACACCTTTTGACATGGCAAAAGAAAAAGGGTTTTTAGAAGTCGCTTCTCTATTGAAATAACAGCTACCATGCGGTTAAGATCTAATTCAATAAAGGTGAATTGAGAAAAGAAGATTCAATTATCTTTTTTCGATTTAGTTTTTTCCTAAATCAGAACTAGTTTAGAGCCTGGCTTTGATCAAACATTTATTCTGGCTATCATATCTAATTTACTTTTCAATCGTGAATAAAAACAGAATTGCAATCCTTGGAGCAGGAGGATTAGGAGTATGCGCCGCATTGGAACTAGCTGGCAGAGGTTATCAAATAGATCTTTATGAGGAACATTCCTCTCCATTGAAAAAAGCCAGTTATGTAAATGAGGGTAAAATTCATCTGGGGTTAATTTATGCCATGGATAAGGACCTTAAAACATCAAAACATATGATAACTGGGGCACTCCATTTTATGGACAACTTGAATCGATGGATAGATCTTAAGCCTGAAAATGCAGTTTCTACTCCATTTTATTACGGTGTCCATAAAGGTTCTTTAATGACTCCAAACGAATTAATGAACCATTATCGTCAGTGCGATAGTTTTTTCATGGAGGCTAAAAACTATTACAAAAAAAGCTATTTAAATCTACTTGACCGTGTAGAAACCATTCAATTGCCTTCTTCCCAAATGGATGGAATCGTTGACTCCAAATACATTGAGGCCTTGTTTTCGACTTCAGAATATGCAATAGACCCACGAGCAGTTGCCGAAAAATTAAGTGAGGCACTCAATCGTGAGAAATCAATCCAATTACATCTCAATACCAAAGTAACAGGAGTAAAAGAACAGGGAAATGGGTACCAAGTAGAAAGCATCAATCAAGATCAAAAAAGCAAGGAATATTACCCAGAGGTCATTAACTGTTCTTGGAATGGCCTCTTGGAAATAGATCGAACGATGGGAATTGAACCCGAGTACAAATGGTCACATAGATATAAATTTGGAAATAAAATATTGATCCCGGTTAAGAAGGAGGACACACCTTCAATCACAATGGTTCAAGGACCATTCGGAGATATCGTGAATTTTAAGCAAAGGGGATTATTCGCCTCTTGGTATCCCATCGGTCGGACTGGTTGGTCTGAGAATCATCGACCTCCAGAGTGGGACAGCATGTATTCCAAATCGGAACGCTATGACGTTTTTCAACGAAGTCTAGCTGAATTGGCAAAACGAATCCCGGTACTCAAAAATCTTAAATTCGAAGAAAAAGATGTGGAGCCAGTTGGTGGGGTGATTTATGCATATGGGAATACTGATGTGGACAGCGAGAAGAGTCATCTTCATTCCAGGTACGAAGTAGGAATCAGAACATTCGGAAAATACCATACCGTGAATACTGGAAAATACACGCTCGTTCCATATTTGGCATTAAAATTAGCCAACCGCGTAGATGGAAAAGACAACTAGCACAATGGAAAACCCCCTTATATCGATCATTATTGCCACTTATAATTCGAGTCATGTCCTTCAATATGCAATACGAAGTGTCCTTGATTCAGATTATCAAAATTGGGAGCTAATCATTATTGGAGATTGCTGCACTGATGATACGGAACAAGTAATTCAGCTATATAATGATTCAAGAATATCATTCTCCAATCTGGAAATAAATAGTGGGCAACAAGCCAAACCCACTAATTTCGCACTTGAAAAAGTGAAGGGGGAATACATTGCATTTTTAAATCAGGATGATCTGTACTTCAGGGATCATTTGAGTAATTGTATTAGAGAAATCCGAAATTCTAAAAGTGAGTTTATGGTAGTGCCAGGATTAAAAATTCTCCCATGCACACCTAAAGATTTGGACGAGAATTCTTTTGCCGCAGGAATGTATGGCGTTCATCCACATGATCAATTCTCTCCACATATTATTAGTATCGCCACCACTTGGTTCATTCATTCATCCGTGCCTAAAAAAATTGGAAAATGGAAAATGGAAAAAGAATTATATATCACCCCTTCTCAAGAATGGTTATTCAGAGCCTATTCCAAAAAAATTTGTTTCCATTTTCCAAAAAGGATTGGTGTTCTGATTATCCACAGCGCCGAGCGGAAAGGGTTTTATACCGAGAACAGGAGCTTTGAACATGATTATTTTTTTAGAAGACTTAATGATCCTAGTTTAAAAATTAATTTACTTGAAAAAGCGGCTATAAGAGTGTCGAGTGATTACAGTAACCAAGTGTTTAAAAAACCATACATGCTGATTCGAAGAATCATTGCCTCACCTTTCCATTCCCTATTAGAAAAAATGGGGATTCATCCAACTTCATTTCGCCATTTTTTAAAATGGAAAAAACGAGGAAAATATATCTCATATTTAAAAGAATTCGCAGAAAAACCCCTAGAAAATTAGCCATCAGGACTTCTCGATAGTTCAAACAGTCATTCCCTTTTCTCTAAAGTATTCGATTAGAAATTTAATCCAATTGACTTCCAAAGTCTATTTTTGGAAAGTTAACCCTCTAAAATTCTAACCAATGAAAGCCTTATTGACCATCGGATTGCTCATCTTTTCTAATGCATTCATGACCTTGGCCTGGTATGGTCATTTAAAGTTTGCCGAGTGGAAAAGCTTCAGCAAACTTGGACTTATTTCGATTATTTTGATCAGTTGGGGAATTGCACTCTTTGAGTATTGCTTTCAGGTTCCCGCAAATCGGATTGGTTTCTCTGGAAATGGCGGCCCTTTTTCGCTTGTCCAACTCAAAGTGATTCAAGAAGTAATCACCTTAGTTGTATTCATGATTTTTAGTCTGATCGCATTCAAAACGGAGACATTTCGAATCAACCATTTAATCGGGGCAATATTTCTGGTGCTGGCGGTTTATTTTATATTTAAAAAATAAACTCCCGCAATTCCCTCTTATGCAATTTCTCCTTCGAATAGCTTCATTCGTTTTTTTGATTTTTCTATTTGCCTGCTCGGCCAAAAAAAAGGAGAGACCATTCAATGTAATCCTGATTCTCACAGACGATCAAGGCTTTGGAGATTTGGGAATTCACGGTAATCAGGAAATCAATACACCTGTTTTGGATCAATTGGCAAGTGAATCGGCTCGATTTGATCGTTTTTATGTCAGCCCGCTTTGTGCCCCTACTCGTGCCAGTATTTTGACGGGGAGGTACCACCTAAGAACTGGCACTGTATCCGTTTCCAATGGTTTGGAAACAATGAATGAATCTGAATATACGCTTGCCGAACTATTTAAAGACAATGGCTACCAAACTGGACTTTTTGGAAAGTGGCATAATGGACAACATTACCCTAACCATCCGCTGGCACAAGGCTTTGATAGGTTCACTGGTTTTTTGGCAGGTCATTGGTCAAATTATTTTGATACCCATTTGGAAAAAGAACGAGAGGAAGTCAACATTCAGGGCTATTTACCTGATGTATTGACTGATGAGGCAATTGATTTTGTAGAAAAAAATAAAGACCAATCCTTTTTTACTTTTCTTGCCTATAATACCCCACACAGCCCGCATCAGGTGCCTAGCGCCTATTTTGACCCATATAAAGCAGCTGGGCTGTCGGATGAATTAGCTGCAATTCATGGGATGGTCAGTAATTTGGATTACAACATCGGACGGCTATTAAAAAAAGTGGAGGAGTTAGGATTGGAAGAAAAAACACTCATCATTTTCTTGACAGACAATGGCCCCAATGGTAACCGCTATAATGCAGCAATGAAAGGCATCAAAGGAAGTGTTCATGAAGGAGGGGTACGCGTTCCTTCCTTTTGGAAATTGCCTGGTCAAATTAGCCCGGGGCTCCGAGATGTCAACGCAGCTCATATTGATATTTTGCCCACTTTGGTTGACTTGCTTGGATTAGAATTTCAAGAAAAACTCCCGCTTGATGGGGCATCGTTAGCACCTTCCTTAAGAGGAGAAAAACAAAATCTTTCCAGATCCATATTTTCACATGTAGCTTTTCTTCAGCAAGATTTGAATCCTTTTCCCGGAGCCATCCGCAAGGATTCATTGCTATTGACCCTTTTGCCAAGCGGATTGGAATTATATGATTTGAAAAATGACCCAAGTCAACTGATCGATTTATCAAAATCACTTCCCGAGTTGACAAAATCTTTGGCAAAAGAATATGAGGTCTGGTGGCAAACCGTGACAAAAGACATTAACCTCGAAAGGCCAATTCCAATTTCCAACCAAGGTCCCCAAGTGATTCTACCTGGATATGAAGCCAAATTTTCTGGTGAGATTCAATTTTATGAAGGCCATGGATGGGCTCAGGATTGGCTTACAGGCTGGAAAAATGAAAGCGACAGTGTCTATTGGAGTTTAAATGTTTTAAACCCGGGGAACTATGAGGTGATACTTGAATACAATGCCACTAATTCCCAACTAGGAGCAGAAATGGTGATTCGAGCTGGAAATGAAGAAATTCCTTTTCGATTAAAAGAAGCCTTTGAAGGAAAAATTATCCCAAGTCCTGATCGAGTTCCACGAAAAGAAGCTCCCGAAAAAATCTGGAAAAAACTTTCTCTTGGTACCATTCATTTAGAAAAAGGAGTAGAATCCATTCG
>JAHEBE010000240.1 GCA_024642365.1 Algoriphagus sp. | reverse complement strand
ATAGATCCCCAAAGTTTGGTGTTTTTAGAAAGGATCATGGTCCATTCTGTTTTATTGGGAATGGAGTAAAGCGCATATTGACCTGCTGGAATATTTTTCCCATCGATTTTGACATCAGTGGAAAAAGTCAATAAGGTAGCTCCGTTGGCACCTGTTCGCCATACTTGGCCATAGGGCACTAATTCTCCAAAGATTTTTCGGCCTTTGGTACTCGGGCGACTGTAATCTACGGTGACATCTGATAGGCCAACCTGCTGAGCAATTTTAGCAGCTGGTGAAGCCTGAGGCATTTGAATCTGCTGTCCATGTGTAGAAAAAACTATACTGGTAAGTAACAGAAAAACGAGAAATGAGTTGAATTTCATAAGGGGACTAAAATTTATAGGTCTAATTAATTTGATTGATAAACAAAGATTATTTCATTTTAGCCTGCAATTTGTGATTTTTTGATGCATTTTTACAGTTCAGGATTAGGATTTTTATACAAAAACGAAAAATATTTCTATTTTATTGAAACGGTTTTAGGTTTCAACTAGCTTTTTTTAGTCCATATGAGTTTAGCGATAATCAGCCCCGGAAAAAATTCAAATGCTTGGATCACAGCAATCCAATCTCTTGACCCTGCGCTGAATATTCAGGTTTACCCTGAAATCAAAGATCCAGAAGCAGTAGAGGTTGTATTTCTTTGGAATCATCCAGAAGGGCTTTTAGGAGAGTTTCCAAACCTTAAATTGATCAGTTCCATGGGAGCTGGTGTAGATCATATTCTTCGAGATAAGACAATTGACCCAGCTATACCAATTGTCCGAATTGTAGATGAGAAGTTAACTTGGTCTATGACCAATTATGTGGTAATGGCTGTGTTAAATTACCATCGGCAGCTTTCGCGCTACCAGCGAGATAAAATTCGAAAAGTTTGGGATATGAGTAATCCTGAATTGGAAGTCACCATAGGGGTGATGGGAGTAGGAGCCTTGGGATATGATGTGATGGAGAAATTAGCCTATATGGATTTTCCGGTTATAGGTTTTGGGTTTACGGAGAAAAAGGATTTCAAATACCCATATTATCCGAAAGAGGATTTAGAAGGATTTTTAAAGGCCGTGAATGTGCTTGTTTGTCTTTTACCACTTACTGCGGAAACAGAAAACATTCTTAATTCCAGTCTTTTTTCGAAATGCAATCCAGGAACCTATTTGATCAATGTTGCCCGAGGGAAACACTTGGTGGAGGAAGATTTAATAGAAGCCCTGAATAATGGTCAGCTTTCTGGCGCGATGCTAGACGTATATCGGACAGAACCATTGCCAGAATCACACCCATTTTGGGAGGATCCTCGAATTACACTGACGCCCCATATAGCGAGTGTAACGAATCCAAAAGCGGCATCTCCCCAATTGATCGAAAATATGAAACGAGTAAAATATAACGAGCCTTTGCTAAACCTCGTAGATAGAATGAAAGGTTATTAAAATGTAATGAAAACTCCATTTACCATCATCTGCCCCACTGATTTTTCGGAATGTTCGCTGAATGCGATCGAATATGCCGCTAAATTGGGTGAAAAGTATGAGGCAGATTTGATACTTTTTCATGTTCTAAACCAAGCAGATTACTTAAAACTTTCGCCTTTGGATACCTCAGGAGCCAATCAGGTAAAGTTTGTAACCGAGAAGCTTACCAACCTTCAAAATGCAGTTCTCCAAGAAAGTCTACCTAAAGGTCTGAAATCGTGTAGAATTGCTCATAAAAGTGGGAAAATTGTCCAAGAAACACTGGCCTACTCAAAGGAGGTAAAGGCAAATATGATCGTACTTGGAACAGAGGGAATAAATGATTTAAGGGCGAACATTATTGGCTCTCGAGCAAGCAGGATTGTTGAATCCGCTGAGGTAGATGTTTTGGTTGTCCCTAGACGTGTATTTTTCAAGGCTCCAAAAAAGCTTGTTTATGCCTCAGATTATTTAGAAGAGGATAAACTGGCCATTCAAAAATTAATGGAAATCGCTAGATTCTATAATTCAGAGATCGATTTGGTTCATGTGAGCTCTAGCCAAAAGGCGATCGATAAATCACTCCATGTGGCGATGGTGGAAGAGATTCAACCCTTTATAAATTACGATAAAGTGAATTTCGTTCTAAAATCCTACAGAGATGATTTAGCCTTGGGACTAGAAAACTACTTGAATGTATCCAAAGGAGATATCTTATTTACCTTAAGTAAAAAACGAAGTTTTTTCGAGCAGATTTTTACAAATAGCCTATCAAAAAAAATGGCCTATTTTATAAATAAGCCACTTTGGGTAATCAAATCTTTTTAATTTCCTCTTATCCTTCGCTTCAAGTAGTTGAAAAATTCGCTGCGAGTTTTTGAGTCAGTGAAGATTGAAGTTATTGTTTTCCAATAATAGGCTCCACTCATTTCTCGTGATGTTGAGACGACCTCCTTTTCAGTTTCAGTTTGACCAGAATCTGATTTATCAGGTTTAATTGACTCCGGAGCTTTATATCCTACCAGCTCATCAGCTTTGGAAAAACTCTTTTTCGCTCGCGATTGGTAGCCCATTTTTTCTTCGACTAAGCCTCGATTATTATAGGCCACAGCATCCTCTGGATCCAACTCTATCGCTTTGTCATAATCTGCAATAGCTCCCTTCAAATCTCCTATCCTGTCTTTAAAATAAGCTCGGCTGCTGTATCGATAGGGGTTGTTTGGATCTAAATTAGTCGCCTGATCAAAAGCAGCCAGCGCTTCATCGTTACGCTTGAGTAAATGCAAAACAACTGCTCGATCTGAGATAAAATCAGTGTTATATGGTTCTAATTCGATAATTAAATCAAAATCCTGGATTGCCTCTGTGGTTTTCCCTAAGCGTGAAAGCACACGACCCCTGTTCAAATGAAGCTGTGTTTGGTTAGGATTAGTGGTGATTAATTCATTCAAAAGCTGTAATGATTCCTCAAATTGACCTGCTTTAAAATGATCTAGTGCTTTTTCGAAACTCATGAATACTTTTTATTTAAAGACAAATTTAAGCCTGAAAAGTTTACCAAATAATCTTCTTGTCCTTTTTGCAGCAGCTAGTTCTCGATTGTTATCTTTAAGCCAAGAATAATATCCCTATGGCCCAAACACCTCAAGTCGTACTCAAAGAATTAAAAGAGAAAAAATTTGCTCCAATCTACTTTTTGAGCGGTGAAGAACCTTTTTTTATAGACCAGATTTCAGATTACATCGAGAAAAATGCAATAGCCGAACACGAGCGAAGTTTTAATCAAATCGTGTTGTACGGGAAAGATGTAACCGTCGGAGCAGTGTTGAACAATGCACGGAAATTTCCTATGATGGCGGAGCGCCAAGTTGTGATTGTCAAGGAAGCACAGAGTATTCTTGATTTGGGAAAAGAAGATGCCCAGCAGTTGCTAATCAGTTATTTGGTGAATCCTTTGCCCAGTACGATTTTAGTTTTTGCCCATAAATACAAAAAGTTAGATGGTCGTTCTTCGTTGTCCAAAGAGATTGACAAGCGCACTGTTCATGTTAAATCAGATAAGATTTCTGATTACAAGTTGACCCAATGGATTGAAGAATATTTCAAGGATTTAGGGCATAGCATTGATCCTAGAGCCGCACAATTGCTCAACGATTCGATCGGAAACAACCTTGAGGTATTGACCAATGAGGTGGGTAAAATGCTTATCAATTTTAAAGAATCAACAAAGTTCACCACCGAGCATATCTCTAAATTCATTGGGATCAATAAGGATTACAATAATTTTGAGTTCATGAAAGCGATTGGTTTTAAGGATGTGGTTAAAGCAAATCAGATCATTTCTTATTTTGTTCAAAACCCCAAAGCGCATCCAGTAATCGTACTTTTTTCATTGATGTATAATTATTTTTCCAAAATCGCAATCATCCACCAGTCTCAAAAGAAAGGGGTCAGCGATGCGCAGTTAGCCGGGATCTTAGGACTACCTCCCTTTGTTGTTAAAGAATATTTAACCGCAGCGCGAAACTATAATTTGGGCAAGGTAATTGATGTGTTTGCTTACCTAAAAGAGGCTGACCTTAGATTCAAAGGAGTAGATTCAGGGAGTATGACTGATGCAGAAAATCTCCGAGAGCTTGTCTATAAGGTTATGCATTGATTAGCTAAGCCAAACTAGTTTACCTGCCGCTGTAGGAGATTGAAGGTGTTTTTACCCTGAAGCCCAGCAATTTTTCACAATGGCTATTTTAAGAAAATAAGCTATGAGATACACCCTTTTGCTCATTTTGGGCATTGGATTTAGTCTGGAAATCAACGCGCAATCCACACTTTACCAAACCGGTACTCAACATACATTGGATCATAATCTGGAGCTTTTTGAAAAGCAGCTTTTCGCAGCAAGCTTGTACGACAATTCCAGATTGCTTGACCACGCTGTAATTGCAGAGCAAACTAAATCTGCTGAGCTTCACCAAGCAATGTCAGCGCTTCAATTGGAAAGTCCTGATGGTCCCGGATTGATGAAAAGCTATATTCTTGCAAATGGGAATCACCCATCTGTGGTTACTGCTGGTTTGTATCTTGGGGATCATTTTTTTTACAAAAAAAATTACAAGGAAGCTTTAGCAGGATTTGAATTGGTAGATCCTTCAAAACTGTCTGATGCGAATCGTGCAGATGTGTTGTTTAAGCAAGGTTATTCCCATTTTCAGCTAAAAAATTACGGACAAGCTGCTCCATTGTTTGATCAAGCCAAAGTGCTTAACCAACCAGTGAGTATGGATGCATATTATTATAGTGGTTTTATTGCGCTGGAAAACAATAATACTTCTAAAGCGATTGCTGATTTGCAGCAAGCTGAAAAGGATAGTTACTATGCTAATAAAGTGCCTTATTTGCTT
>JAHEBE010000239.1 GCA_024642365.1 Algoriphagus sp. | reverse complement strand
TGCTTTAAGGGTTTCAAAAAGAGATAATGCTTCTTTTTCAATTAAAAAATCTTGAATCTGCTTAAATGATATTCCTTCTGTCAGCGCGAAGAGTGCTTTTTCCAATTTGATGTAAAGCAAACCATCGCCCTCCAGTTCATATTGATCTTGGGACATTTCTAATCCCAATAGCTCGTCTTTTCTTTGTTCTAAATCATATAGATCCGCTGGATTGGAAACAAATCCCTGATCAATCAATGCTCTGATCCGCTCAGTTCCTAAGGAGTCTATATCCATCGCTCTTTTGGATACAAAATGTTCGATTCTTCCCAAAACCTGAGGAGGGCATTCAGCCGCGTTGAGACAATAGTGTTTGGCTTCTGTTTCTTTGCGTTCTAAAAGTGTTCCGCATTCGGGACAGTGTGTGATATAGGAAATTGGTTTTGCAGCCGCATTTCGCTTTGTCTCATCTACTCCCGTAATTTTCGGAATGATTTCTCCTCCTTTTTCGACAAAGACAAAATCACCCTCATGAAGTCCCAATCGTTCTATTTCATTCGCATTATGCAATGAAGCTCGCTTAACGGTAGTACCAGCAAGTGATACCGGCGCAAGGTTAGCTACAGGGGTAATTGCGCCCGTTCGACCGACTTGATAGGTGATCGACAGCAACTCGGTCTCGGCACTTTCTGCTTTGTATTTATAAGCGATCGCCCAGCGAGGATTTTTTGCTGTAAATCCCAGCTCTTCCCGCTGGGCATAACTGTTGACTTTTAATACAACTCCATCGGTATCCAGAGGAAGTGTAAATCGCTCCGCTCGCCAATCTTCAATGTATTGAATGACATCTTGGATGGAATTAGTTTTTCGATAAGTAGGGGATACATTAAAGCCCCATTTTTCTATTAAGTGAATGGCCTCTTCATGGGTTTGAACCTCATCTACACCGAGTAATTGGTAGAAATAACAATTCAATCGCCGCTTGGCGACTACCGAGGAGTCTTGCATCTTAAGTGTTCCGGAGGCAGCATTTCGTGGATTGGCAAGCAAGGCCTCGCCGTTTTCTTCTCGAAGTAGATTGATATTTTGAAATTGTGCATGAGGTAGGAATATCTCGCCTCGGACTTCAAAATTTTCAGGAATTCCAGTGCCTTTTATGGTAAGTGGGATATTTCGGATGGTCTTCACATTCTCTGTCACATCGTCGCCTTTGTAGCCATCTCCTCGTGTCACTGCGCGTGATAATTGTCCATTTTCATAAACCAGACTTATCGCAACACCATCAAACTTCATCTCACAGAAGTATTCATAATCTGTTCTTCCCAATCCTTTTTCCACACGCTCGTCAAAAGCTACTAATTCTTCTACAGAGTAGGTATTTCCTAGCGAGAGCATTTTTGTGGCATGCTCTACGGTCTTAAACTCCTTGGTGATCGTACCTCCAACTCGCTGACTTGGACTATCAGACTTCAACAAATCAGGGAATGAAGTCTCCAGTCTGATCAATTCTTCTAGCAATTGATCAAATTCATAATCAGTGATTTCGGGATTGCTTTCCTGATAATATCTGAAATTATGATAATTGATTTGCTCGGATAGTTGATTGATTCGTTGTGCGGCTTCAGCGTGAGTCATGGATTTTCTTGAAAAATGATTCTGGTAAAATTACATTTTGCCAAGCCAAAGAACAATTCAAATACCTTGAAGATTGTACAAAAAAGGAACGATTTGAATTCGGTCTTATCTCTATATTTGAATTCCCAATCAATCTCCATGACAAAGAAAACTGCAACTGAGCGAAGTATTTTGGAATCAGCCTATGCGCTGTTTTTGGAAAAAGGCTACCGGCATACTACCATGGATGATATAGCACTCTCGCTAACTATGAGTAAAAAGACACTCTACAAGTATTATCCTGGGAAATTGGATTTGCTGGGTGCATCTTTTGAAATTCTCAAAACGAAGATGACTGCAAAGGTGGAGGCTATTCTAGAGAATAAATACATTCCCTTTCCACTCAAGTTAAAGTCAACGCTGACTGTGATTGCGACGCATCTTGCTCCGATTAATCCGGAACTATTTGAAGATTTAAGGGAATATGCACCTGAGATTTGGGAAGAGCTGCGGGTTTATATCAATGAATCAGCTTATGTCCGCTTCCAAAAGCTAATTATTCAAGGGGTAGAGCAGGGATTGGTCAACCCGAGAATCAATGTGAGCCTGATGGTGATGCTTTATGCAGCAGCAGTGCAGTCACTTTTGGACCCTAAATTCATCAATCAATTTCCGGTTGATATTACCAAGGAAATGAAGCTGAGTCCTTCTCAGGTTTATGATCAGGCAATTTCTATTATTTACAACGGGATTCTGACTGAGGAAGCCAGAAACGAATTTGCCAATGCCTAAGGCCTCCTTTCCCTGAATTCCTTATCTTTGCGACTATTCTAATTTCAGACTTTCTTTTCGTCTTTTTCAATAAAAGCGATTCGATAACTATCCAATATGAGTACTACTAATTTTAAGCGTTATACCGTCACTTCAGCACTTCCTTATGCCAATGGCCCTTTGCATATTGGGCATTTGGCAGGATGTTACATTCCTTCGGATAGCTATGTTCGATACTTGAGAAGCAGGGGGAGAGATGTCGCTTACATTTGCGGTTCGGATGAACATGGAGTAGCGATTACCATTAAAGCGAAAAAGGAGAATAAAACGCCTCAGGAGATTGTGGATCATTTCCATGAGATCATGAAAGCAAGTTTTGCGGAATTTGGAATTAGCTTCGATCATTATTCACGAACCTCTGCAAAAATCCATCATGAGACCGCACAGGAGCTTTTCAAAGACTTATACCAAAAGGGCGAGTTTCTAGAGCAAGTTACGGAGCAGTATTACGATGAGGAAGCAAATCAATTTTTAGCAGATCGATACATTGAAGGGACTTGCCCAAAATGTGGCAATGAACGCGCTTATGGAGATCAATGTGAGCGTTGTGGCACTTCCCTTAGTCCTACTGAATTGATAAATCCAAAATCAAAATTGAGCGGTAGAACACCTGTTTTGAAGGAAACGAAGCATTGGTTTTTAGACTTGGGTCGCTATACTCAATTTCTGAAAGATTGGATTCTAGAAGAGCATGCTGCTGATTGGAAGAATAATGTCCTCGGACAGTGTCGCTCCTGGTTGGAAGCTGGTGATGGACTGCAGGCTAGATCGATGACTCGCGATATGGACTGGGGAATTCCAGTTCCTGTGGATGGAGCAGAGGGCAAAGTGCTCTATGTTTGGTTTGATGCGCCGATCGGTTACATCTCATCTACCAAGGAATGGGCTGCAGAAAAAGGTAAAGATTGGGAGCCATACTGGAAAGATAAGGAGACCAAACTGGTTCATTTTATAGGAAAAGATAACATCGTTTTCCATTGTATTATTTTCCCGGCAATCCTAAAAACGCATGGAGGGTTTGTGCTTCCGGATAATGTGCCAGCGAATGAATTTTTAAATCTCGAAGGAGATAAAATTTCTACTTCAAGGAATTGGGCTGTTTGGCTTCATGAATACTTGAAGGAATTTCCTGGAAAGCAGGATGTACTTCGCTATGTGTTAACTGCCAATTCTCCGGAGACCAAAGACAATGATTTTACTTGGAAGGACTTCCAAACTCGAAATAACTCAGAGCTAGTTGCGATCTATGGCAACTTTGTAAATCGAGCAGTGGTTCTGACACATAAATATTATCAGGGCGTAGTCCCTGTAAAGGGGGAGTTGACGGGTTATGATCAAGAAGTAATCGAGGAACTTGCAGGATTTCCTGAAAAGATCGCTGCATCACTAGAGCGGTACCGTTTTAGAGAAGCCTTGGGATTGATGATGGATCTAGCACGTTTGGGGAATAAATATCTGGCTGATACCGAGCCTTGGAAAGTGATCAAAACGGACCAAGAAAGAACCGGTACGATCTTAAATATTGCTTTGAATATTGCGGCGAATCTAGCCATCCTTTCGGAGCCGTTTTTACCGTTTACTGCTGCGAAATTGGTTCAGCTTTTTGATTTAAAAGAAATAAACTGGGATGCCGCTGGCTCATCAGAATTACTAAGAGGTGGCACTACTTTAGGAGAAATAGGACTTCTATTCGAAAAAATCGAGGACGAAACCGTAGAAAAACAAATTCAAAAACTATTAGACGCAAAGAAAATGAATGAAGCAGAAAATGCATCCGTACCGGTAATGAAGGACTTGATTACCTATGATGATTTTGCCAAATTGGACATGCGTGTGGTGACTGTCTTGGAAGCAGAGAAGATGCCTAAATCCAAAAAGTTAATCAAGCTTAAGGTCGATACTGGTCTGGGCCATCGCACTGTTTTGAGTGGAGTGGCAGAGCATTTTGAGCCGGAATTTTTGATTGGTAAGCAAGTGACTATGCTTATAAATCTCGCTCCTCGAAAGATGATGGGTATTGATTCTGAGGGGATGATCTTGATGGCTGAAGATAAGGACGGGAAACTGAAATTGCTTCAACCGCATGAGGGCACTGCAAGCGGATCGGGGATAAGTTAATTTTCAATTATCAAACTCAATTATCAATGTTCAAGGCTAAGAACCCGCCCTTGATCATTGAAAATTGATCATTTCTAATGCAACGGTCTCTTTTTAATCATCCCGCCCTTCGTATCCTTGATTGGATATTGGATTACAAATGCTTTAGGATCTAATTTTTCGATCTCAGTGAGCATTCGAGTTACCTCTAGTCTTGTGATTACACAGAAAAGCACTTTTCGATCTGGAAGTAATTTTGCTTTTTCCCCATAGCCGCCATCTGATTTGAGTACTGTGACTCCTCTGCCCAAATCATTGGAAATCATTGCCTTGATCTCCTCTGCCAATGGTGACATGATCATGACTCCCAAGTATTCTTCCACGCC
>JAHEBE010000238.1 GCA_024642365.1 Algoriphagus sp. | reverse complement strand
TTTCTAGGCTGAAAATCTGCAGCCATTGTGGCAAGAGCTGAAATGTGAGCAGGCGTTGTGCCGCAGCAACCACCCAATATATTTAACATCCCTTCTTTCAAAAACTCGCGAACTTGATCGGCCATTTCATTAGCTCCTTGGTCATATTGCCCGAATTCATTTGGTAAACCTGCGTTAGGATATGCACTTACAAAAAACGGTGCTTTGGTAGCTAATACTTTCAAATAAGGGCGAAGTTCTTTGGCACCAAGTGCACAGTTTAATCCGACAGAGAGCAAGGGGACATGTGAAACAGAAATCAAAAATGCTTCCGTTGTTTGTCCAGAAAGTGTTCTGCCTGAAGCATCAGTGATAGTGCCAGAAATCATAATAGGAATTCCACCATCTTTTGGATCCAAAGGAATGCCTCGCTCTTCAAATACATCTTGAATCGCATATAAAGCTGCTTTCGCATTCAAGGTGTCAAAAATAGTCTCCACTAAAATAAGATCAGCGCCTCCATCCAACAATCCTCTAACTTGCTCAGCATAAGCGGTAGCCAGTTGATCAAAAGTTATTGCTCGATATCCAGGATCATTTACATCTGGAGAAAGCGAAGCAGTCCGGTTTGTTGGTCCAATCGCTCCAGCGACAAATCGTGGTTGGTCAGGAGTTTTTTCACTGAATTCTGCTGCTACTTCACGAGCTAATTTTGCAGATTCAAAGTTGATGGCATAAGCCAGATGACTTAATTTATAATCCTCTTGAGCAATGGTGGTACCAGAGAAAGTATTGGTCTCAATTATATCGGCCCCAGCTTTAAGATATTCACGGTGAATATCTTTAATAATGTCCGGACGACTCAATGACAATAAATCATTGTTCCCTTTTAATGATTTGGGATGATCGATTAGCTCGGGAGTTCTAAAATCCTCCTCCTCAAGCTTATACCGCTGAATCATAGTGCCCATGGCACCATCCAGGATGAGAATTTTCTTTGAAAGCTGCTGAAGAAGTAAATCCGTTCTGTTTTGCATAATTCTTTTTTAAAAAACTTATCGAGCAAAACACGGATAAAAGTACAAGTACTTGTCCGCTCATCTGTTTCTAGCATTCACTAGAATGGGAGTTAGCACCTTCAATTCAGGTTGCTAAGACGTCATAGGGCCCTTCCCTCAGTCTTTCTCGATAAGCAATCCAAAGTTAATAGCATTTTACTAAAAAAACAGGCATTTCAATGAATTCACTACTCAGCAATCAATATTTTCTTGAAAAAATAATAAGCTAGGGCTTAATCCCAATTCCGAATGAAACATAAGGTCCTGCCATAAAATCCACCATATCCAATTCACCTAGTCGATAATTACCTACAGGCAATTCATATCCTCCTGCCGCTGAAAAGACCAAATTGAAAAATTTTCGTTTCGAAACAGGTAACTCATATTCTGCGAAAAGTTCAGGTTTTAGCATTAAACCAGAGTTTTTTAAATAACCATCAAAATCTCGTTGCTCAAAAAGTTCTGGAAAATCAGGTTTTACGGTTGAGGAAAGTGTATATCGAATGTTTCCAAAACCTAATCCTGCTAGCCCTCCTAAACCAAAATTTTTAAACTGAAAAAATTTATAGCCTCCGTTAGCATAGACTCTTAAACTGTTTAAGCTATGTTCTTTTGAAGTGCTTGCAGCACCAGAAAGCGCAAGATTATAAACCTCAGCACCATAGAGAAGTTTTTGAGTGTTACCTAATATCCTCAATCCCCAATTTGAAGGCATTCCAGAAAGCGGTTCGTATCCAGCTTTCTCCAGTTGTTCATTCAATTTATTCGCATCCGTAAAATGGATTCCCCGAAGTAGATAGATTCCTATCCCTGCATCCTTATAAAAGAAATTTCGGTCAGGAAGTGAAAGTCCTGCCCCCACTCGAAAAAAAGCTCCGCTTTGGGTATTATCAAAAGAAACACCCGCCATACTCCATTTATCTTCAAAAGGACTAAAAGAATAACCCAATTTACTGATAACCTGCAGTGCCTCAGGTCTTCCTGGCAAGTCAAAATCAAAACTAAGCTGAAACCCTATTTCGGTCAGAAAATTTCCAAAATTTTCGGTTCCTTTTTGGATGTCTTGAGCTCGCAGGATAAATCCATGTTCCGGATCAGCTAAGAAATCCGGCAGATTTGATGAGGTAGACGTTGGTAGCATTTGAAAATTCAAAAATCCAACGCCCATGGACATGTAGTGGATTAATTGGAACCTAGATTCTTCTGTAAATGCATAACCAATATTAAAAAGTGCTCTAGAAGTGCGGTAGCTAATCTGGTAATCGTCCAATCTGCTTTGCCGGCCCTGGTTATGATACAACTCCATACCAATAACAAAGTCATTTATCCTAGCTTGATAACCTAAACCATAAGTACGGTAACGATTTCTAAGGCCAGACAAACCCCTATCGGCCAACAACTTATCGAATTGATTCAGCTTTGCGCCAGAAGAACCTGTCAAAGCATAAAAACTAGCTCTTTTTGTGGTCAGTTGTTGCGCTGAAATAGATTGAAAAATCAACATCAAAACTCCAACAAAAACAAATCGAATAAAAAACTTCATCAGATAAATAGGTTTGAAGCAGAAATGCTTACCCGACCCTATTACGCAAAATTGATGCTAAATCGAAGTATTAGGAAGATTTTACAGGAAGGTGCTGGGATATTTTTTCATATAGGCTATCCGGAGTAAATGGTTTAGAGATAAAATCATTTATTCCAACTGCTTCCATTTCTGTTCTGATTTCCTGTAAAGTAGATGCGCTAAGCACTAAAATCGGAACTTTGTTTTTGACAGGATTTGGGTTTTCACGAATAAACTTTGCCACTGAAAAACCATCTAAGATTGGCATTTGAAGGTCTAAAAGAACCAATGAATAGTCCTCCTTTTCAAACTCGTTCAACGCTTCCTGTCCATCGGAAGCCAAAGTTAGCTTACCAACATTCCATTTGGTTAGAAATTTTTTGATCAAAATCTGGTTTACAACATTGTCCTCTGCAACCAGAATCGATGCGTTTTCTAATGATTTTGGTTGATTTGCCAATTCGCCGTTGGTAAAGTTTTCACCTTCTTCCACAAATTCAAAGTTTATTATAAAGTCAAATGTACTACCCTCATTTGGAATTGAAGTTACGCTAATCTCTCCTCCATGGATTTCAACCAATCTTTTTACAATTGCTAAGCCAAGCCCAGTTCCTCCATATTTTCTAGTCGTCGCAGAGGAAGCCTGTGTAAAAGCTTCAAATATTGTTTCCAGTTTTTCATCAGGAATTCCTATCCCACTATCCAAAATCGTAAATCGGATACTACTATATTTCCCTTCTGTTTTTTCCAGTTGAAGGTTGATTCTTACAAATCCATGGTCCGTAAATTTAATAGCGTTAGAAACCAAATTATTTACGATCTGCCCAATCCGTACAGGGTCTCCAATTAATTGTGTTGGGATACGCCCATCGATCTCTGCGCTGATTTTTAGAGATTTTTCATTAGCCTGAAAACTATAGGAATGGACAATTCGATTCACCAAGTTTCTAAGGTCAAAAGAAACCGACTCCAAGTCTAATTTACCCGAATCGATCTTATTGTAATCTAAAATATCACTGATCAATCCCATCAGATTCTCAGCAGAAAATTGTAACGTTCTTAGATTTTCCAATTGATCTGGTCGTGGGTTTTCCTCCATCAAAAAATGGGATAAGCCGATTACCGCATTCATTGGTGTCCGGATTTCATGACTCATTACAGACAAGAATTGTGATTTAGCGATTGAGGCTTGCTCCGCTTTTTCTTTCGCCATCATCAATTCTCGCTGCGCTTCTTTTAACCTTGAAATGTCTCTTGCAATCCCAGTATAATATCGGGTAGAATCCTGCTTGTTTTCGACCATTCTACCATTGGAATTGAAGACTTTATATAATCCATTTTTATGTCGAAGTCGAAATTCTAAAAACTGATTTTCTCCCAAAAAGTCAGAGGAGGCTCCAATCATCGTTTGAAACACATCCAAATCTTCTGGATTCATAAATTCAAAAATATTATGACCTATGACTTCCTCAACCTCATATCCAAGGAATTGAGTGACATTAGGAGACACATAATGGAGGTCAAAACTTTCCGTTACGGAGAAAATGATCTCTGTAGATTCTTCTACTAAGATTCGGTATTTTTCTTTGGACTGAAGCAAATTGGACTTGGCTTCATATTCCTCATTAACATCTCGAATGATCGAAAGAGCAAATTCAACTACTCCATTTTCAATTATTGGCCGGATGGTTCTATGGTAAACCCTTCCCTTAAAGTTAAACTCGGACTCTACGATTTCACGCTGGAAATACACTCGGTCTAATGCCTCATCAAGTTCATTTTCCGCAGTGATTGAAATTTCACTTATCAACTTCCCTTCGAATTCCTCTCGAGTCAAATTCCACAACTCAAAGTTTGTCCCTTCGGCCAAAATGTAACGTCTAGATTTATCTAAAAGGAAAATGTTTGTTCCTGGAATATTTGAGGCTAAAACACGATACTGATTGTCTCTCTCTTGATTTACAATCTCAAGATTTTTTCGATCTGTGATATCTTGAAATAAGCCTTCATGAAAAATTATTTTTCCATTTTCATCAAGTACATCTCGGGTTCGATCCTCGACCCAAGCATAAGAGCCGTCTTTTTTCTTAACGCGGTATTCTCCTGAAAAAGAATGTACTTCTTCTCCTGGGCTAGTTTTTGCAAATGATTTTTTAATGTTTTCTACATCATCAGGATAAAGGAGCTCAAAAAAGGAAGTCTTTTTTTCCATTAATTCCTGAGCTGAAAATCCAAATTGATTGATGTTATCAGAGATATATATTATTCTAAAATCTTTATTAGGATTCAGCCGAAACAAAACCGCCGGGCTATTTT
>JAHEBE010000237.1 GCA_024642365.1 Algoriphagus sp. | reverse complement strand
AATCTTTCCTTTTTTTTAAACTAAACGAAAAAGACAATCCAGGCTTATTTGTAGAGATGGCACAGGAAGACTTGTTGATAGAATTTCAAAATGCCCGTGCTGATCATTACTATTATGCAAAAAAATCAGCTCAAAAGATTAGAAGAAAAATGAATAAGCTCCTTAAGCTGAGTAAGAATAAAACTGATCAGATTGAAGTAATTCTATTTTTTTGTGAGCAATTGAAAGAAAATGGCTTTCTGGACCATCAGCATGCAGTACTTGATAACCTGTACCAAATGCAGCTAAAAAAAGCTGTGAAATTGATCGATGGACTACATCCAGATCTTCAATTTGACTATGAGGGTAGAATAGAAGACTTGACTTAATTCCTATTTTAATTGGGTGACCAAATGCTTATCTCGTTGATATTTTGGATTTTAGGATGGGAATTTAGTTTAAAAATAGATAGATCTGCACTATCCAATTAATGAGTTATTCAAAATAAAATTTTACTCTACTCTCAATTAACCAATTTATGTATTGAATAAATAGAAGATTTTAAGCTAAGAGTGGGTAAATGTTCATGATTTCATCCCATCTCATTTTCAATAATTATATAGTTAGCTTTGCGCAAATTTTAAGAGAGATTCTATGAAGCGCATTAATGAATACAAAAAGTTGTTTGGTATCGGGGGTACGATTGATCTCAAAGAACTGAAAACTACTTACCGGAATCTGGTAAAAGAATGGCATCCTGACAAATTCCAAGAAGGGGATGAACGAGCAATAGAAGCTCAGGAAAAGAGTACAAAAATAATTGACGGATACCATTTTTTAGTCAGTATCGCACCGGAAACAATTGCTTCAAATCTGGAAGAATACACTGTCACAGCAACCCAGACAGGCATTGAAGATTTTCACTATAAAAATCTAGTGCTCGAAATCACTTTCTTAGATGGAAATACATATGAGTATTTTGGGGTTTCAAAAAATACTTATACCAAATTCCTAAATGCAGACAATGCCTATCGATTTGCAAGACGAAACATCTTGAGTTCTCATCTTTATCGGAAATCAAAGAAGTCCTTGGTGGATGCATAAGTATAGTGGCTACAAGAATTGAAATAAAAAAAACGGCTTTCTGATATCAGAAAGCCGTTTTTTTATTTAATCCAATCAGGATAATTTCTCAGAGCAAAATCCTAACTGGGATTCTAGCATGAAGAAAAACCTTTAAATCACTTTTTATCAATCGCAATTTTATTGGGTAACACATCATTTAACTTTTTTAAATCTCTTGAAAGCACCTCATCAAGTTTTGCGAGATGATTTTCCAATTCACCAGAAAGCTCTTCAAAAACCACATAGGCTGCATCAGTTGGTCGAGCATCGCCGCTTTCAACACTTCGCTGAAGCGAGGCAAGCCGATTGTTCAGCTTAATCGGGAAATTCAATGGGTCCTGACCACTTTGGTTTTTAACCTGGTATAGATCTTCCTCTATAGCTTGCAGTTTGTCAAGCAGTCCTTTCAGCTGAGTTGCCATTTTTTTCTTTTGCGCATCATCTAATTCTTCGGCTTGCGACTCGATTCTTCGAATCAAAATCACCGCCTCATTTGCTTCGCTTACCTTGTCCCTAATTTGAATAGCAAGGTCAAATTGCTTTTGCAAATCATCGGCAGTAACTCCTTCTAGATTGGGATCCATTGTCAAGTTGAAATCTGTTGTATGGACTTTTCCCAAAGCAGTTAATTTCACTTGATAATTTCCAATTGGTGCCATTGGTCCACGCTGAGGACGAGCAGACCAAATAATCATTCCATCAAAAACTGTAGCCCCAGGATAGCGCATGTCCCAAGTAAAGGTATTCAGACCGGCAGCAAGTTTAGGCTCATTTCGCTTAGTGGAATCTCCAGAAGCGGTATAGGTATTAATCAAGTTTCCATTTTCATCGAGAATTTCAATTTTCAATGAATCTATTTTTTCTGGGAGGTAATATTGAATTGCAGCATTGTAAACTCCTCGAATGGGGTCTGCTGGTTTGTAAAGCGTTACTTCGTTTTTAGAAGTTGTTTCCACCGCTGCACGCAATGGCCGAATATCATCCAAAATCCAAAAACCTCTTCCATGCGATCCTAATACCACATCGTCATTTTTCAATACTAAATCGCGAATAGGGGTATCAGGAAGGTTAAGCTGGAGTGACTGCCATAGTTCACCATCATTGAAAGAAACATAAACCCCATGCTCAGTCGCTAGATACAGCAATCCCGGTTTCTCCAAATCTTCCCGTATTGCTCGGGCAAAATGTCCATCTGCTATACCTGATACTATTTTTGTCCAAGTTTTGCCATAATCAGTCGTTTTAAACACATAGGGCTGTCGATCATCTACCTGGTAGCGATTGGCTGCCAAATAGAGCGTGCCCGGCTTAAACTTACCCTCATCAATAATGCTGATTCTAGAAAATTTCGGCAAATCCTTTGGAGTAATATCCACCCAATTTTTGCCTCCATCTTGTGTCAAATGAACTTTTCCATCATCTGATCCCGCCCAAATGGTATTGACATCATAGATCGAAGGTGCAAGCGCAAAAACAGTTGCATAGATCTCAGGCCCATTCATATCCATAGTGATCAAGCCCCCTGTTTTTCCTAATGTTTCCGGGTCGGCATAAGTCAAATCAGGGCTGATTTTTTCCCAAGTTTGTCCATCATTTGTTGTCTTCCACACATGTTGGGAAGTGGTGTACATGATTTTGGGATCTAATGGAGAAAACATAATCGGAAAAGTCCATTGCCATCGCTCTGGCAAAGCGGAGGCAGGTTCGCCAGAAAAGAATCGGGGATAAACTTGAATATCTCTCGTTTGACCTGTTTTTCGATTATACCTAGTAAGCAATGCACCTTGAGAACCTGCATAAAATACATCAGGATCTGTCGGACTTTGTGTGATCCAACCACTTTCTCCTCCACCTACTGCATAGTGCCAACCATGTCCGGGACCGCCTCCAAGCATGTGATCCCAGCCTTCTGATGGCATCGCCAAGGTGCTGTTATCTTGCTGTGCACCAGCTACATGATAAGGAACATCTGAAGTGGTCATTACATGATAAAATTGCGTAGTCACATAATCTTCTTCTGTCCAAGTTTCTCCTCCATTGATACTCACTACACCACCACCATCATTACTGGATATCATCCGCAATGGGTTTGCAGGATCGATCCATAAGTCATGATTATCTCCATGAGGAACAGTAATCTCTTTATTAAAAGTCTTACCTCCATCGGTTGATTTCCAAAAATCCACATTAAGTCCATAGATCGTTTCTCGATCAAGTGGGTCTGCATAAATCCTTGAATAGTAAAATGCACGCTGACGCAGCTTTCGCTCATCATTTACTTTTTCCCAAGTTTTACCAGCGTCATCAGATCTAAATAAACCACCTTCATTAGCCTCTACAATCGCCCAAACTCGGTTTGGGTCAGCAGGGGAGACCGTTACGCCAATTTTCCCTATCGGACCTGACGGCATCCCAGGGTTAGTAGTCAAATCAGTCCAAGTATCTCCACCGTCAATTGATTTCCAAAGCTTACTATCCGGGCCACCACCCCACATTTTCCAGGCTTTGCGATAAACTTGCCAGGTAGATGCATAAAGTACTTTCGGATTTGTGCGGTCAATAATCAAATCCGCTGCACCTGCTTTGGCACTTACGAAAAGTACTTTTTCCCATGTCTCTCCTCCATCTTTTGATCTAAATACGCCTCGTTCTTCATTATCTCCATAGGGATGACCCAGTGCTGCGACATAGACTAAATCTGCGTTGGTAGGATCTACACGAATACGAGCAATCGCCTGCGTCTCTTTTAAACCAAGGTGTTTCCAAGTTTTTCCTCCATCAGTGGTCTTATAAACTCCATCACCTTGCGTGATACTTCCACGAAGTTGGGTTTCACCTCCACCGATATAGACAATATCAGGATTGCTTTCTGCCACTGCGACAGCACCAATGCTTGAAGAGGATATTTGACCATCTGTGACTGGAAACCATTCATTTCCACCGTCAGTAGTTTTCCAAAGACCTCCACCAGTGGCCCCAAAATAGTATTCATAGGGCCTGCTTGGGCTTCCTGAACTTCCTAAAGAACGCCCTCCACGATAAGGACCAATATTTCTCCATGAATAGCTCCCATAAAATGCTGGATCTACAGGTAGATTTTGAGCTTGAATTTCCGGGATAAGTTCAGAAATCAAGCAAAGCGACATTAGCGCAAAAAGACGTATTTTAAAATTGTACATAAGGTTAGTTGTATGGCTATAAGACAAAGTACAAATTCTTTAGAAATACCACATTTTTTATTAGATCAATGGTAATTGAACCGTTTCTGCTTTTCACATTTTGCAGACTGTTAGGAAATTAGGGAGGGTATTAATTTGATTAATCCAAAAAAAAGCTCGCTGATCTATCCAGCGAGCCCTTTTCTAAAAAAGAAAAAAATCTTCCAAGTTGATTTTAGATTCCTAAGTCAATCGACTTGCTTCCTCTCGCAATTGATCGTTTTCATCCGTCAGCCCAGCTGCGATGAAATCTTCAATGAGAGAATTCCTTTTCTGACCTTTGTTCAATAATACCCCCAGAGTAATCATTGCGCCGATTCGAGTACCAACTTTCTTAGCGGCAGTTTGAAAAAGAGGCTCTAATTCATCGTAGGTCACATCTTCTGCCAAACGAGCGATATCCGCTCTGGCATCTGCCAGTTTATCTCCAGATAAATTGGTGTATTTTTTTGAAATTTTTTGGATTTCATTAATCGCTGACCGACCCTCTTGGTCCTGATTCTGCTTGGTATTTGTTTGTACTGATGCTGTGTTTACCTGAGGTGTTGGGCTAGGCTTTTGTTTGGCCCAAGAATCCCGCAATCCAACTGTCTTATTAAA
>JAHEBE010000236.1 GCA_024642365.1 Algoriphagus sp. | reverse complement strand
GCCAATCCTAAAGCGCCCAAAAGATTCATTTGCATCCATGCTAAATCTCTACAGGATCCACAGGCGCCTGAAAAGGTTTTTGCAGGTGCCCAGAAGTCCTCTTCTTCACGAATCAGGTGATCCCAATCTTGGTGGATTCTTGCAGTAAGATTTACAATAAAGTCCAAAAAAGTCGTCGAAGAAATTCGAATCTCTTCCACAAACTCAACCATTTCACCACTTATTTGATCATGGACGAATGGTTGAATCAACAGGTTTGAATCTCCTTGATAAGTGAATTTTTTGAATCCCAGCTCATTGAAACCATGGATAAAATATGGTTCAATAATAAAATCAAATGGGCTTTTTTGACTACAATCAATCAACAATTCGCTGGAGATCGAAAGTCGGTTAGTAGGCAAATCAAACCAAACCTGAGCAAAAGAATTCCCTAGTAAATCTACTCGAGTTCCCAATCCAGCAGGTTTCGGATCAATTACCAAACTTGTTTCAAGAATTCTTTGAAAACTCTGGTATTGAGGTGACAGGTAAAGTTTATGGATTCCTAAACCTACTTGGTCCTCATAAAAATAGATTGTCTCGTGATTGATTTTGATTTTCATTGGTCTGTCTATTCCGAGGAAACAGACGAAAGGTTTCCTTCAAAAGCTTTTTTCAAAATTTCTGCAGGAAGTTCATTGATGGCATTTTTCAATCGCTCATTCCAGAAAGTAGAAATATGCTCCAGCTCTTTTTGCTCAAATCGCTGCTCAATAGTATGATAGGTATCATTTTCTAGAATCACCGTATCGATAGGGAAGTCTACGTCATTTGCAGAAATCCGAGTGGCATCAAAGGCAAGAAAAGCACATTTCAATGCATAATCGAGCGTATTTTCATAGGTGAGCGAGCGTCTCAAAACAGGATTACCAAAGCCAGAATTTCCAATAATAACAAAAGGAGTCCCCCGCCTAATCTCAATCCAGTTTCCTTGGGGATAAAGCAAGTAAAGCTTTGGCTCCGCATCTCCTTGAAGTTGACCTCCGATTATGGAAAACAAATTGAAACTTAATCCTGCTTCTTCAAGGTAAAGCTTATCTTCTTTTGCAACTTCTTTGACCTGATTCCCGAATTCATTTACCGCATGGTATAGTTTGGTAAATGATTCATCAGATCGCTCGATCACTTCGGAGAAATAGGTAATTGCTTTATCACGAACAGACCGAAGCCCAGAAGTCATGATAAAAAAGGTATGCTTCTCACGATTTACAGTATACACTTTTTTGGAACTAGTAGTCTCATTACCAGTAGTAATCCGAGTGTCGGAAAGTCCGACTATCCCGTTTTTGGTTTTGATGCCAAGGCAAAAGGTCATTCTTGTGGGGTTGATTGAGAGCTAAAGTTATCTCTAATAATGAAGTAATTGCTATTAATACAATTAGAAATTGAATTGATTTTTATCTGCAATTCATCTAAATATTCATGAAGTCCATAGGCGATTATCTCTCCCACATCCCCAAACTCCAATTTGGATCTTAATTCTCCAATCGCCCGCTCGGCAGAATTATTAAATCCACCTTCCGAATTTCCCGAAATATGATGCAAACAACTCTCTGCCTCTTTGATACAATAGTAGATGGATCGAGGGAAATACTTATTCATTACCAAAAATTCTACAACACTCGCCGGAGCAATATTTCCATAAACACGACGATACGTGTTGAATGCTGTCACAGATTTCAGCAAGGCCATCCAATGGAGAAAATCCAGCGGAGTTCCAATTTCATCTTCTGAAGGAAGTAAAATGTGATATTTCACATCCAAGATCCGGGAGGTTTTATCTGCACGCTCCAGGAATTGTCCCAATTGCCTAAAATACCAGCCCTCAGTCCGAGCCAAACTACTGTCTGCAATTCCATAAAGCAGGAGGATTTGATTCTTCACTTTTTCGAAAAATGCTCGGGGATCTTCTTTCTTCCAGATTTTCTTTTCTACTCCTTCGAGCAGCATGTAATACAACTCATTGGATTTTTCCCAAGTCTCTTTACTGAGATTTTCACGTATAATTCGTGCATTTTCTCGCGCACTTCGGACAGTCGAAAGAATGGAATTAGGATTTCTTTCATCAAAGGCTAAGAAGAACAAGACCTTTTTACTGTCAAAACCGTCATTGTGTTGATTGTATAATTCCAAATCTCCAGTAGCGGCCACCAAAGGCATCCACTGTTCTTTCATATCGACAGGGAGATCCTGCATTAGATTGAAATTCACATCAATAAATCGCGCGTAATTCTCAGCTCGCTCTAGGTATCTGCCTAGCCAATAAATATGATTTGCTACTCTACTCAGCATAATTTTTTCGATTGATTAGTATAAAACCCAGGTATCCTTACTTCCTCCACCTTGGGAGCTATTCACTACCAGCGAGCCTTTTTTCAAGGCCACACGAGTCAATGCGCCAGGAATAACTTCGATTTCTTGACCATATAAAATGTAAGGACGCAAATCCACATGTCTACCTTCAATTCCATCTTCTGTCAAAGTCGGAACGGTAGAAAGCGAAAGTGTAGGTTGAGCGATGTAATTGGTTGGATTCCCCTTAATTAATTCTCTGAATTTATCATGTTCCTCTTTTGTGGCTTTGGGACCGATCAACATCCCATAACCTCCGGCTGCATTGGTCTCCTTTACTACCAGCTCATCAATATGGTCTAGCACATACTGCCGGTCGGCTTCTTCACGACAGAGATAAGTGGGCACATTGTTTAATATCGGTTCCTCATTGAGGTAGTATTTGATGATCTTAGGAACATAGGCATATACCGCCTTATCATCAGCTACGCCTGTCCCCGGCGCATTTGCCAGCGCAATGTTGCCAGCTTTGTAAGCTTCAAAAAGTCCAGGAACACCGAGCATTGAATCTGGATTGAAAGTCAAAGGATCCAAAAATGTATCATCGATGCGGCGATAAAGGACATCAATTTGCTGAAGGCCCTGCGTGGTCTGCATGTAGACTATTTTATTCTCCACGATTAAATCTACTCCTGAAACCAACTCCACTCCCATTTGCAATGCGAGATATGAATGCTCATAATAGGCAGAATTATAGATTCCCGGCGTCAACACTCCCACTACTGGCTTCGGCTTATCGGAAAGATTCTGAAGCATCCGAAGCAATTTGGCCGGATAATTAGAAACAGGCATGACTCCTCGCTTGTAAAAAAGCTGCGGGTACGCTCTTTTGATGATTTCACGACTTTCCAGCATGTAAGAAACTCCTGAGGGACATCTAAGATTATCTTCCAAAATGTAATATTCACCGTCTTTTGCCTTAACGAGATCAGTTCCAGTTATATGGCACCAAATTCCTTTGGGAGGAGTCAGCCCCACGCATGCCTCGAGGTAATCTTTGCTTTTCAAAATCAAATCTGAAGGCACGATTCCATCTTTCAATATTTTTCGCTCATTGTAAATATCCTGAAGAAACATATTAAGGGCATTGGTACGCTGCTTCAGACCAGCTTCCAGTTTTCGCCATTCTTCATTAGGTATAATCCTCGGGATAATGTCTAAGTGGAGGATTTTTTCAAGACCTTGATTGTCATGGTAAACATTAAAAGTCATCCCCATCGAGCGCTGGGTTTGGTTTGCAGAAAATTGCAAATGATGCATTTTCTTAGCCGTAGTTTTTTTCAAGGTTTCGCTAAACTCCAAGTAATGTGCCCTTGTCTTCCCCTCAGGCGTAAACATTTCATCGTAATGCTCACCTGATTTATATCCTTCTGTTTTCATTTCAACGATTAAAAATTTGAACCCCTTTAAGGTAATTGAATTTAGTGAAATTCAAAAAAAACAAGTAAATGTTATGAATATCATAATTAAAAAGTCATAAAATTTCCATAATGTTAAAATTAGTAGAAATAATAAATCAAATTTTAAATAATCGAAATATCAGGTTTACCTTTAAGTAATGGCAAAGCGAATTTTAAAATTAAGGGATCCTAAAATGACTAAAGAAATCACCATCTGGAGACAGGTTAAGGATTTTCTTTTCATCTCCATAGGAGTGATGATGGCCAGTATTGGATTGAAGGGGTTTTTACTCCCAAATGGATTTTTTGATGGAGGAGCAATGGGAATCTCGCTGTTATTGGAACTGCTAACTCCGATGAATCTCTCCTTGCTCATTATTCTAGTCAATCTCCCTTTTATTCTACTTGGAGCAAGACAAGTTTCTTTGGCCTTTGCAATCAAAAGTACCCTTGCCATTTTTGGCTTGGCTTTGCTCGTTCACTTTATCGAGTTTCCAGCCATAACTGCAGACAAACTCCTCATTGCAGTTTTTGGGGGATTTTTCTTGGGCAGTGGAATTGGATTTGCAATTCGAGGCGGCGCAGTAATAGATGGTACTGAGGTATTGGCGATTTCTGTGAGTCGGAAGTCAAGCTTGACGGTAGGAGATTTTATTACCGTATTCAATGTCTTTCTCTTTATCATCGCGGCATTTTTTGTGAATCTGGAGACTGCGATGTATTCCCTGCTCACCTACTTTTCGGCTTCCAAAACTGTGGATTTCATTATTAATGGCGTGGAAGAATACTTGGGAGTCATGATCATGTCACCATTGGCGGAGGAGATCAAAGCAATGATTTCCAATGATTTGGGCAGAGGAGTCACAGTACTCAAATCAGATGGCGGCTATGGGGAAAAAGCAAAATTACTTCCAGATCGAAAAGTGCTATTTTGTGTAATCACAAGACTAGAGGTGACTCGAATGCTCACTGAGATCGAAAAATTAGATCCTAAAGCATTTGTAATCCAATATCCAATCAAGGATACCAAAGGGGGAATGATTAAAAAGAGACCGTTGCATTAGAAATAATCAATTTTCAATGATCAAGGACGGGTTCTTAGTCTTGAACATTGATAATTGAATTTGATAATTGAAAATT
>JAHEBE010000235.1 GCA_024642365.1 Algoriphagus sp. | reverse complement strand
TATGCGTAAACCTATTCTAACCTTTTTTATTAACCTGATTGCTTTTGTGGCATTTGCACAAGGCCCTATTCTAAAGACTGATTGGACTGATTTAATTAATTCCAACTTACCTCATCAAGAATACCCGAGACCACAGCTTGTCCGTGGAAATTGGCAAAATCTCAATGGCCAATGGAACTACGCAATTGCTGAAAAAGGAAAAGCTCCATCCACGATCTCTGATGGCAAAATCACCGTTCCGTTTGCAGTCGAATCTTTTCTTTCTGGGGTCCAAAAGACGGTTGGCCCAGATTCTGAACTTTGGTACGAGCGTAGTTTTGAGTTGAATGTACCAGTCGGAAAAAATAGAATCCTGCTTCATTTTGGAGCAGTGGATTGGGAATCCGAGGTCTGGGTCAACGGTCAGCGTGTGGGAATGCACCAAGGTGGTTTTGATGGATTTAGCTTTGATATTACTTCAAACTTGGAGAAAGGAACAGCACAAACGATAAAACTTCGTGTTTGGGATCCTAGCGATTCCGGGCCCCAACCTCGGGGAAAACAAGTCAAAGATCCAAAAGGAATTTGGTACACTCCAGTGACTGGTATTTGGCAAACGGTTTGGATTGAGGCTGTTCCAGAAACTCATTTAAAATCAATCATAGCTGAAACCAATTGGAAAAACTCATCTCTTCAAATTCAATCTGAAATTAGCGGAAATACAGAGGGTTTATTGCTAAAGCTTTTAATTACAGCAGACGGGGAGGAGGTTCACTCTAGCATTGCAGTGGTTAATGAATCCCGGTCGGTTAAATTGGATACTCCAAAACCATGGTCCCCTGATTCACCGTTTCTTTACGAAGTCAAAGCGACTTTGCTTCAAGGAAAGAAAGTCATTGATGAAATAACTACTTATGCCGCCTATCGAGATATCCAAATGGTGAAGGATTCGGATGGGTATCAACGCATGTTTCTGAATGGAAAAGCACTTTTCCAATATGGCCCTCTCGATCAAGGCTGGTGGCCAGACGGATTATATACCGCACCATCTGATGAAGCTTTGGCTTTTGACATCCTCAAAACCAAAGAAATGGGTTTCAACATGATTCGAAAGCATGTCAAGGTCGAGCCAGCACGCTGGTATTACCATGCTGACAAGATCGGGATGCTAGTCTGGCAAGATATGCCAAGCGGAGATATGGGTAATCGCTGGGAAGTGAGACCAGGAGTAATCCGCGAGGGAAAGTATAAAAATCGTACTGCCGAAAGTGAGCAAATCTTTAAGACAGAATGGACCCAAATCATTCAAGAGTTCAAGTTTTTCCCTTCCATTATAGTTTGGGTTCCGTTCAACGAGGCTTGGGGACAGTTTAAAACCACCGAAATCGTCAATCTAACCAAATCCTTAGATCCCACACGCTTGATCAACTCAGCGAGTGGTGGAAACTTTGAAATGGAAGGCGCGAATGTGGTTGGTGATATGCTAGACTTGCACAATTACCCTGACCCAGTCATGCCAGACCCGGCATTATTTGGAGCTGAAAAGTTGATGATTTTAGGTGAATTTGGTGGTTTGGGTTTACCGATCGAAGGTCATACTTGGCTCAATAAAGATAACTGGGGATATCAGAGTTTTACTTCAAAAGAAGATCTTCAAAAACGCTATGAAAAATTGATGATAGACCTGAAAAAATTAATTCCATTAGGACTGGCTGGGGCAGTTTATACGCAGACAACTGACGTTGAAATTGAAACCAATGGATTGATGACCTATGACCGTAAAGTGGTTAAGTTTGATCTAAACTTCCTAAAGAATATTCACAAAGACCTTTATAAATAATTCAACAAATACAAAAAAACCCGAATTCAAATTGAATTCGGGGTTTTTTTGACTTTTTAATTTTCAGAAAATCATTTAGGCGAAAATCTCCTTCATTTCTTAAAACATTTAGCAGAATTAGCTCCCAGTTGACGCATAATATTTTTCACTTGTCCCATGGATATATCTGTCTTTTGAACTTTATCTTTTTCAAAAATTACCACATTTCCCTCCATTACATTCGGAGCCCCAGGAACAAATATTACCAAATTCCCATCAGGCAATGTGTCCATATGAAAACCAAACATCAACCCATCAATCGGGACTAAAACAACAGGAAAGTTATCTCCATTCATCAATCCAACCTGATTAGCCATGGTAGTTTTCATCAATTGGTATCCTGGAAAAAGCACCAGAATATTGTTTTCAATCCAATTGACCATCAATTGTCCGTAACCTATTTTAGCTATCCAGCCAGCGAATAAACAGACTAGTAATATTATCAGAATAGAAACCAGATAATTAGCATTAAATAAACTTCCTGCATCAAGATGCAGTTTGGTAGTGATTGCAGTCGCGATCGGGTTAAAAATGCTTATGGCTTTTTCTCCCAATAGAATAACTATCAATATTGGTAATAAGAAAAAGATGCCTCCTTTAATGGTTGACGAGATAATTTGTAAAATAGCTTTCATATGGGTCAAATTGAGGAAGAAATTAGTCTTTTCAATTGAAATGAGAAAATAAAAAAACCGGCAATTGCCGGTTTTGGTGATTTAAAGATTTCCTCTGAGCTCTTGTTCTCTTTCGATTGCCTCGAAAAGCGCTTTGAAGTTTCCTTTTCCGAAAGATTTAGCTCCTTTTCGCTGAATGATCTCAAAAAACAGCGTAGGCCGATCTTGTATGGGCTTGGTGAATATTTGCAACAAATAGCCCTCCTCATCCCGATCTACCAAGATGTTCAGGTCTTTCAATGGCTGTAAGTCTTCATCTATTTTTCCTACACGATCCAACAAATCCTCATAATAGGAGGAAGGAACTTCAAGAAATTCAACACCACGTTTTCTTAATTCGCCTACAGTATGGATAATATCATCAGTAGCGATCGCCATGTGCTGCACTCCAGGACCTTTGTAAAAATCCAAGTATTCCTCAATCTGAGATTTCTTTTTGCCTTCAGCCGGTTCGTTAATCGGGAATTTCACATAGCCATTACCATTTGAAACCACTTTTGACATCAAGGCGGAATACTCTGTAGAAATATCTTTATCATCAAATGTGATCAGCAATTTAAAGCCCATTACATTTTCATAAAACGCTACCCATTTATTCATTTCCCCTAAATCCACATTGCCCACACAGTGATCAATGTATTGCAAGCCAATAGGAGTAGGAGTATAGCTGCTCTTTTTAGGCATAAAACCGGGTAAGAATACACCAGAATAATCCTTGCGCTCTACGAAAGTGTGTATGGTATCTCCATAAGTTTTAATCGATGCAACTTTCACAGAACCAAATTGATCGCTAAGGGTCTTGGGAGCTTCGACTGAAACAGCACCACGAGTTGTGGTCTCTTTCCAGGATTTTTCAGCATCATCCACCCAAAGTGCTAAGACTTTCACACCATCGCCATGAAGTCTAATATGATCCGCAATGGGCCCTTCAGGCTGCATTGGGGAAGTAAGAATCAACCTAATTTTACCTTGCTTTAAAACGTAAGAGGCACGATCTCTAATTCCAGTTTCTGGTCCAGAATAGGCAATTAATTCATAGCCAAAGGCATATTGATAATATAGAGCGGATTGTTTTGCATTCCCTACGTAAAGCTCTACGTAGTCTGTGCCATTGAGGGGAAGAAAATCAACATTCATGTCAGCTTGTTTTGGGTTTATATTCTTGAACTCAAAGGTAGAAAATATCCCAAATAATATTTGGTTTCAGACAGCTTATTCCTGAGGGTTTTTATTTAACCAAAGAGTTATCCATCCTAAAATTAGAATAGAAATAGCCCAAGAACCTAAACTAGAGGCTAGTCCTAACCAAATCAAAAGTCCATACCAAATAGGGGCAAAAACAAACCCGATCAAAAATTTAAAAGTAGAATCGAAAACCTTGTCCTCAATCCCAGGGCTTTTCCAAATCCAAAGCAGGAAAAGAGGGAAATGGAAAATCTTCATCATTTTATTGATTAGAGTTCTTGCTCCTTTTACAGGATGAATTACTTTCTCGTCCGTTAAAAATAGATTTACTTCATCCCTGGATGTAAGGTCAACCTGATGGTCAATCAAACTTTCTAATTTTTCAGAATAATCTTGATCAGGAATACTAACAACTAATTTCTGCAAAGCAATCTCGACCGCTTTAGTCAATTGACCTGATTTAGAGGCAGGCATATCCACTGGAATGGGTTTGTCAAAAGTTATTCTAACCTTACTACCTGATCTTCTGTGCGCACTATAATCCAATGCAACAGGTAAGATTACGGGCTCTTTTTCAGGATATTTTTCTTTTAATCCAAAGGCCATCCGAGTAAATCCTTTGCTCAATGGACGAAGATTCCGGATCAAGCTATGACTCCCCTCAGCAAAAATGATAATCGTTCCATTATCTCGAAGGACTTCAAAAGTTTGATCAAAAGTCTTTTGATTTTGCTGAATAGTAGAAAACCCATCTCTTACTCGGTATACAGGAAGCATCCGAATCCAACTCAATAATTTGGCAGCGATGGGATTCTTAAAAACTGAGGCCCGAGTGAGAAAGTAAGGGTTTAGGGTAGTATGTGTGGCGAGTAATAGAGGATCAATTAACGCATTTTGATGGTTCGCAACCAATATGATTGGACAATCCTTGGGAATATTTGACTTTCCCTCAACTGTGATTTTATTAAAATACCCGTGCAGGGCGATTTTGGTTATCAACCGAAGGAACGCATTTAACAAATAGATCATTTACTCAATTCAAGATTTGATGTAGGCGATTTTGATTTCCAGAGACTTGCCACTGTCATCCCTGAAATCAAATGCCAAATTCCCCACCAGGCGGCAATAATTGCCATACCTCCCAATCCGTCAAAATAAGTAAAAATTAAAACGAGCCCCAAACCTGAATTCTGAATTCCTGTTTCGATAGTCAATG
>JAHEBE010000234.1 GCA_024642365.1 Algoriphagus sp. | reverse complement strand
ATGAAGAAAAAAATAAGAATAGGACTCATCGGGACTGGATTGATGGGCCGAATCCATACCAATGGCTATAAGCGTCTCGCTGACTTTTTCCCAGAATATGAATACCAGCCTGTCCTTCAGGCCTGTTGCTCCCGTCGTGCTGAGAAAGCTGAAGCATTTATGAAGCAGTGGGATTATGCCTCTTTTGAGACGGACTGGAAAAAGCTTTTGGCAAGAGAGGATATAGATGCTGTGGACATTTGCACGCCGAATGACATGCATGCAGAGATCGCTATTGCAGCCGCCGCTGCTGGTAAAATGATTCTTTGTGAAAAGCCATTGGCAAGAACCGTAGCCGAGGCGAAAACTATGCTAGATGCTGTGGAGAAAGCAGGAGTGAAAAATACCGTTTGGTACAATTACAGACGAATCCCGGCAGTTACTCTAGCCAAAAATATTGTGGCATCTGGTAAACTTGGGAAGATTTTTCATTACCGAGCAAACTTCCTTCAAGACTGGACCATTAATCCAGAATTACCTCAAGGAGGTGATGGACTATGGAGACTTGATGTGGATGCTGCAGGATCCGGAGTGACTGGTGATCTATTGGCGCATTGCATCGATACAGCGATGTGGCTCAATGGCGGGATCAAGGATGTTTCCGCAATGACCGAGACCTTTGTAAAGGAACGGGTACATACCCATACTGGAGAAGTTCAGAAAGTAGGCATTGATGATGCCTGCGTTTTTCATTGTCACTTTGATAATGGCTCTTTGGGGCTATTTGAGGCAACCCGATATGCAAGAGGACACAAAGCTTTGTACACTTTTGAGATCAACGGTGAGCATGCTTCTATTCGATGGGATCTACATGATTTAACTCGATTGGAATATTTTGATCATAGCGACGACGGGATTGTCAGAGGCTGGCGTTCTATCCACGTGACAGATGGGGATCACCCATACATGCATCGCTGGTGGATTCCAGGAACTTCGATTGGATATGAACATTCATTTATTCACCAAGTGGCTGATTTCTTCCATAGTTTGGAGACTGGCGAATCGTGTCATCCCACTTTCCGAGATGCTTTTGAGACCCAGAAGGTTTGCGAGGCAGTCATCAATTCTGCCAATGAACGCGCTTGGAAGGATACCGGAGTGGATTGGATCGAAAAAGTATAGAATAAAGGGAAGTGGAATTTACCACTTCCCTTTTTTTATTAACCAAAGTCTAAATCGTTAATTTTGAAATGGGATACTGATTAATATGAAAAAGACCATTTCAAAAATTGTAATTATTTTTTCAATGATTGGATTGCCACTTTCAAAAAGTATGGCGCAAGAAAGTCAAAGTGGCTATCGTAATTTCCCCATCACTGTCAGTATTCAATTTCAAAATTTTGCATTGCCATTTAAGCGGCCTAGTTTCAATTTTGAAAATATTGGAATTGGGATCGGTACAGAGGTAAGCCATAATTCTTCTCATAATTGGGTTCAAGAACTTGAAGTTTGGTGGAGCAGTAATAAGAATATGGGTAATGGAGTTTATTTCATTACTCAAACTGCTTGGAGACCTTACCTTGGAAATCCTTTTTTTGGAGAAATCAAAGGGGGAATAGGCTATAAGATTGCGTATCGTCCTAGTACTGGGTATTTGCCTACTGAAAATGGGTGGGTTACTCAGGGCAAAAAGGGTAAAGGAATGCTGGTAATTCCTTTTGGGATTGGTTTAGGACTTCATTCCTATTCGGATAATTTTTATACTTCGCCATTTGTGAATTATCAATTTCTGCTTGTTAGAAATTATAATCCAGCTATCCCATTGACCCCGGAAACAATACTCCAATTTGGTTCTCGAACTCACTTCAAATCAGTGAAAAAATGAGAAAAATCAACCGAATCCTTATTGTTATTGGTTTTTCAGTTGGGATTTTCAACATTCTTTTGGCCCAAGAACAACCGCTTAATCGCGATTGGACTCAAGTGGAGAAACAACTTGAAAAACTTACAAAGAAGGGTATTCCAGGTATTGTCTTTGGCTTAAAAAAGGAAGGGGAAAGCTATTTTGTTGCGAAAGGTTGGGCCAACATTGCTAATAATGAACCGATGACTATTGTTCACGCCCACTATCTGCAGAGCATTTCTAAAACTTATTTAGCAACTGCGGTGCTAAAATTAGCAGAAGAAGAGACTCTGAATCTGGATAAAAAAATCGCTGTCTACCTACCGGATTCTATAAATCATTGGCTGACATGGACAGATCAAATTACTGTCCGGATGCTTCTCAACCACAGTTCTGGAGTGCCTGAATACAATCTACTGCCCGAATACATTACTATCTTGCTTCAGGAACCTGAATATCCATTTGAAACAACTGATTACATTAAATATTTGGAGGGTAAAAAACTTGATTTTCAACCGGGATCTAAATTCAGTTACCGAAATTCCAATTATTTGATTTTGGCTTTGATTCTGGATCATGTAGTAGGAGATCATGCTCGCTTTATCAGAGAGGAAATTTTTGAAAAAATTGGTTTGAAGGAAACTTTTTATCGCAACAGCCCAGATTATCTTGATTTAGCTCATTTACCAAGTTCATATTGGGACCGATATGGAAATGGTATTGTAGAAGATGCGACGGCGCTCCAAAAATACAATGTGGGAAGGTTAGTTGGGGACGATGGGATTGTATGTACACCAGCAGATGGTATCCGTTTTTTAGAAGCATTGATGGAGTTTGAGCTGATTGATGAATCAAGTTTGGTTCAAATGAAAACTTGGATTTCCGATAAAAATGGAGCTCCTACATTTGGTTTAGGACTTGATTACACCTCTTTTGCTGGGCAAGAAGCATGGGGTCATAGTGGCGGAGGGATTGGAGCTGGATCCAATCTTTACTATTTTCCTAAGCAAGACGTTTATATTTTTATGGCTATCAATTTAGGAACCGTAACGAGTGGACCTATCCATCTAGCACTTGAAAAAGAGGTGGAAATACTATATCAATTGGTTTTTGAAACTTTGGAAAAGACCAATTGAAAATTAAAGGTTATTTACAATAAGCCAGACTGAAAAAAAATGACAAATCGTTCCAATCAGGACGAATACATGCCAAATGCTGTGGTAATAAAGCCGGTTACTATTCACATAGAAATAAACTCCGACTGTATAACTTAAACCACCTGTTAAAATCCAAGTCAAGACCTCTCCACTTAGATTCTCCCACATTGCTTTGATCAGAAAGACTGAAATCCATCCCATCGCGAGGTAAAGTCCTACAGACACAAATTTGTATTTTCCAGCAAAAAAGAATTTGAAAAGAGATCCTGCCAGGACGAATGCCCAAAGGATGATTAAGAAAAGGTGCGCCCTTTCCAAAGGCAAAACAGTCAAAATCATGGGAGAATAAGAACCTGCAATCAAAAAATAGATCGAAATATGATCTGCTTTTTGGAAGTGATTTTTACGGTTTCCAGGCTTTGCGAGATGATATAGCGTTGAACTTGAATAAACCATTAAGATACCAAGTGAAAATGCCAAACAGGCATATAGTAAACCAGATGCCGCAAGTTCATTTGCTTTGATCACCAAAAATGGAATCCCAACCAGACCTAGAATAAATCCGATGCCATGTGATAAAGCATTGTAAAACTCTTCGGAATCAGTCTGCGGCCTTTTGATCATGGTATATTTCTTTTAAAGCAAAACTACCCGAATCACATGACCCGGGTAGTTTAAGATGTTTGATTTCAGACTTCTAATTTTTAGAATGCTCCTTTGAAGCCTTCGATTTTCTGATCCACTTGAGTGTCTACCATAAAGGAAACCACATATTTCTCCCAAGCCATGGTTACTTTCGCAACTTTGTTGTTCTCAGCTGAGATATGGTATTGAAGACGCTCTGTATTGCCAGCAGAAGCTGCAACTTTGAAAGAAACAGCATCGTCAGCGGCTACTGCAGCCTCATCGATCTTGCCATCTTTCATGTAGGCAAAAACTGATGCTGCTTTTCCGTTGAGGTGTACAGTCCATTCTCCAGATTCTGAAGGAGTCATGAAGATTGAATATTTACCAGCACGGAGATTTTTCCCACCTACGCTAACTGGTGTTGAAAATTCGATCACAGTTTGTGCATTTGCACCTGCTCTCCAAGTGACACCATATTTTTCGATTTCACCGAAAATTTTTCTTCCCTTCACAGCTGGTGAAGAGTAATCAATGTTGATTTTGGTAAATCCTACTACTTGCGATACAGTAGCTGCAGGACTTGCTGCGGGTGATTGTAATTGAGCAAAAGCTGCGAAAGAGCTTGTGATAAATAAGGCGAAAGCCAGTAAAAAGAGTTTTGTGTTTTTCATTTTTGTAGAATTATTTAGCTGGAAATCTAACCAAAATTTCCGTGAGATGTTTTCCTTTTTCTTGCAACGGTGAATTCCTGTATCGATTGAACTCAATCTTACTTTTTCAAGATCGAATGGATGAAGGCAACGCTTTGAGGGATTTGAGTCACTGATCTGGAGCTTTCATCTTCAATCGTGAGATAGGCAGTCCCTTGCTTTTTGGCTTCTTTGATCAGTCCGGCGATATCAATGTCACCAGTACCCAGAACCACATTGGCTTCCACATCACCATGACCATCTTTCGATCCAGGAGTACCTTTAGCGCGATCTTTTAAGTGAAGCATTGGGAATTTTCCTGGGTTTGATTTCATAATTTTCAAGGGATCACCTCCGCCCATTTTCACCCAAAAAACATCCATGTTGAAGGCAAAGTTTTTTGCGTTTTTGAGGAGGTAATCCATAGGTAGAACTCCCTCATCTTCCACAAATTCATAACCATGAGGATGGTAAAGTAGGGTAATACCCTCTTTTTGGAGTTCAGCACCTGCACTGTTAAATAAGTCGGTTGCCTCCTTTACAATTGCAAGTGAGATTGGGCCATCAGGATGGGCAATCCAATAACAAGTGGCATAGGTTGCCCCAG
>JAHEBE010000233.1 GCA_024642365.1 Algoriphagus sp. | reverse complement strand
CCAGGGGAATCCTTACTCCAGTTGGTTAGCCCTACCACGATGACACTTTCACAGCAAGAAGGTCCAGTTGAAGGCGATCCATTCTCCACCGATCCTAGGCTTCACAAAGGGTTTAATGCCTTTTCCGGCTCCGGAGATGTGACTGCCGAAGTCGTTTACGCTAACTATGGTACCAAAGCAGATTTTGAAAAGTTGGCAGAAATGGGGATTGACCTTACCGGGAAAGTAGTCATTGCACGCTATGGAGGCAATTTCAGAGGTTATAAAGCAAAATTTGCTGAAGAAGCTGGCGCCGCTGCATTGATCATTTACACAGATCCCAAAGACTCTGGAGGAGGAAAGGGGAAAGTTTATCCTGATGGTCCATTCTTCAACGAAACTACTATTCAGCGTGGTTCTTTATTGACTTTGGATTATACAGGTGATCCTTTGACTCCATTTGAACCAGCGCTTCCTCGCGATGGCGCTAAACAGGCCAAGCGATTAGACCCTAAAGAAGTGGCATTTCATACCATTCCTGTTTCACCGATTGGATATGGTGCAGCAAAAGAAATATTAAGCCGAATGAAAGGCGATGCCGTTCCTGAGAATTGGCAAGGCGGATTGGATTTTGAGTATAAGATCACAGGAGGATCGGATTTAAAAGTTCGAGTGAAAGTGGATCAAAAGTCTGACTTCATTCGAGCAAACAATGTGATTGGAACATTTGTAGGCAGCAAATATCCTGACGAATGGATCATCCTAGGAAGTCATTACGATGCCTGGAGTTTTGGAGCTACTGATCCTAATTCAGGAACCGCCATGATGCTGACATTAGCTGAAGCGATTGGCGAATTGGTTAAAAATGGCCAAGCTCCTGCCCGATCGATCATGATTGGTCATTGGGATGCCGAAGAGCAAGGTGTCATCGGATCCACGGAATGGGTGGAGCAATACCAAAAAGAACTGGGTGCAAAAGCGGTGACTTATATGAATTTTGACGGTGGAGTTTCAGGACGAAACTTTGGAGTGTCTTCAGCTCCTACTTTGAAAAATCTGATCATCGAAGCATCCAAGGAAGTTGCCTATCCAGATTCCTCAAAAACCGTTTTCCAAGTATGGGCTGGTAAAAACACCGAGCCTAGAATAGGAAATCTTGGTGGGGGTTCGGATCATATTGCTTTCTACATGCACGTAGGAGTTCCAAGTTTGAGTGGTGGTGTTGGTGGTCCAACAGCTTACCATTCCAACTATGACAACTTCAATTATTACAGCAAATTCGTGGATCCTAGTTTCAAAATGGGTGGAACTGTCGCCCAAGTTATCGGGATTCTAACACTCAGATTGGCAAATGCAGAAGTCATTCCTTATGATGTGCCACGATATGCACAAGATCTAAGAGGTCATTTTGATAATGCCGTAAAGAATGTAAAAACTATTGCTCCGGATTTTAATTCTTTTGATCAAGTTGATGCTGCCATTAAAGCATTGGAATTGACGAGTGCCACATTCGAGGCTGCTCGGGATACCAAAATGCAAACAGATCAATTAAAAAGTAAGAAACTTAAGAAACTGAATGCTGGTTTGTTGGCTTTGGAAAAAAGCTGGATTGATCCGAAAGGAATGTACTATGGAAGTTGGTATCGATCGCTTTATGTAAGCACTGATCCTTTTTCAGGTTATGCTTCTTGGATTCTTCCTGGTATCCAATATGAAGTAGAAATCAAATCCACAGACCGTTTAGAAGAATGGGATAGCCGCTATGCAGCTGCGATTCTCGATCTGAACAAGAAAGTGAGCAAATTGACCAAGTTGCTTCAGTAATAAATCTCCGAGACTAAATTGAACTGACTCCCACTAATCATAGATTGGTGGGAGTTTTTTTTACTTACCAATACTATTAAAAATTAGCCCGTTCGAGCTGATCATTCAAATAAGCTTTCATCTCAACACCTTCTTCCACCATAATTTCACCTGGTAGTCCTAAAATGAAACGTGCCAAACCCGGCAGTTGGGGAATCTCTCCATTGAAAAAATATTGATTCCGATTCTTGATGTACATAAAAGGGCGTGCATTTGGATGCTCTTCCATCATCAACTGATAGGCCTTTTTGCTCAATTTTAACTTCACCAAAAACTTATTTTTTCCTGTAAACCCAAAAAGCTGCGCTCCGGGAAGTACATGCTTCGCCTCTGAGGCCCAACTATTTTGGCTCAAGACGACCTCTCCGATTCGCTCGATCTTAAATACCTTCATGCTTTTGCTTTCCAATTCAAAGGCATGAATTGCTTCATAATTGGAGGAAAAAGCAACCGGCTCTACTAATCGATCACTTGTAGTATCTGAGCTTAAGGAATAGTAATCTTTTAGCCAGACTTGAACTTTGTCCTGAATTCCTTTTCCAATTTCATCCACCAATCTTCCCAAATTAGCTTTGAAAAGCTCCTCGCTTACTTTTTTGACCTCTGATCGCACTGCTAATTTCTTCAAAATCGAATCATGAAGCAGGTTTCCCTTTCCCTGACTTTCGATCATGCTCCGGAGCCATTGGCTTTCCTCAGCAGAGAAAGCACCATAATTCAAGGTTTGATCCATCCCTGGCTGCTGCTGGATTTTATACTTGCTAAACTCCTTGACCACTTCAAAGCCCAGCGCTTCCAGCAATTTGAAATAACGGTAAATGGTACGCTCGTCTGTCTCCAACAGCTCCGCCAAGCGGTGCACAGGTTTTCCGATGTTGCTTTGAAGCAAATTGATCATTTTGAATACTCGAAGAATCTTCTGTTGTTCTATTTTTGAAGCTTGTGCCATGTGGATCTGAATTAGGTTGACAAATTACAGAATGAATTGCTTCCTCGAAAAGTAATGACGCATATTGTCAAGGAATTTCTCCTTCATAGGAGGATTATAATTGCTATTTTTGAGTGATGCCTGAATCCAAATCCACTTTCAAACAATTCTTGCTGCGCAATCAAATTCCGTTGCTGACAGGATGTTTTTTAATTGGCTATTGGTGGTTCGGCTTTGATGGGATCACCTTTACTGATGATGTCTATTATTTGTTGGCTGGAGCGCGTTTTTGGGAAGGAAGCATGGTCTTTTCAGATTATCATTTCAGTACTCGCTGGGGAGCCTATATCCCTTCTGGCTTTATTGGATGGCTCTTTGGCACTGACCCGCATACGGTTTCAGCAATTTCATTACTCTCCTACCTCAGCACTTATTTCCTCTTGTTCAAACTTACTCAAGGAAAGCAAGCTCGAATTGTGTTGAGTACTTGGTTTTGCTTGCAGATATATTTCCTTCATTTTCTTACCAAAGTATACCCGGATAGCATTTTGGTGTTTTGGGTTTGTTTGGTGCCATTTGTGGCAGTTTACCGCCAACAAAAGGGGGTTTTGGCTGGAATGGCTTTGGTTTTGGCTTTGTTTTTTGGGTTTCTGACAAAGGAAACTATCGTCTTTCTTGCTCCTTTTCCCATTCTCCTTTTTTATTTTGACTTCAAATCCAACCAAATCAATTGGCGTTTTTATACCTCCATACTCCTCACAGGAATTGGGCTTGCACTTGTATATTTAGGCTATTTCTGGTTAGAATTCGGAGATCCATTTTACCGGGTTAATTCCTTGCAGGCAGGACATTACATTTCTGAGTTTACTTATGCGGATAAAAGCACTTGGATCATGCTCAAGCGTCTGACGATTCTTCCTTTTCAAACATTGGTGGAGCGTGCCTATTGGCCATGGTTTGTCTTTGCTCTGCCTGGAATAGCCTATGCCTGGAAAGATAAGAACTCCGCTAGTTTTATATTCAGTTTGGCTTTTGGCAGTTTAGTAGTAGGGTTTTGGTTTATGAGTACCAATTTGAAATTTTACAATCCTATATACCTTAATCCACGTCACCTAATTATCCTCATTCCCTTGCTGGCTTTTTTGATTGCTTCTGCTTGGGGAAAATGGCAATACAATAGAGTTTGGGAAACTCGAATTCTACTGCTATTAGGCCTGGGGGTTCTTATTGCAGTCCTGATGCAAGATTGGAAGATGGCTGCCTTCAATGCAGTTTTAGCTATTCCTCTAGGGATCAAAAATCAAAAACTGAAACTGAGTGCTCTTGGTATTTTATTGCTCCTTCCAGCCATTTATTCAATCTATTATCAGAAAAGCTTGAAGCAGTATGAGCTGTTAATTGAAAATTTGCAGCTAGAGTCACAAGTGACTGATTTGAAAGAACCTATCTTCACTCATAGTTTCATCGATTTCAGCAAGGAAGTACTTTTACCTGAGCTTCCAGAATCCCAGGAACGAATTTTTCCACTTTACAAATTCCCAAGTGAACCAGCTGATTTCCCCAAGAAGTTAAAGGTGATGATTTATGATTATTACCAGCATGCCTATCCTGATGAGCAAATCGATGTAGATGCAATCACGTATTGGCTCAATAAAAATTACAAACTTATCCGTATGCGGAAATCAGGAAATATCAGTCTCTATGAATATGAACTGAATTAACCTGATTTCCGGAGACGATTTTTTAGGATTTGGTCACAGTCAAAATTAAACCACTTTGAGCTGTCGCATAGGATTTCAAAGGCTGGCTTGCAGGACCTTGAAGAACATTCCCGGAAGTGTCAAATTCTGAATTATGGCATGTGCAGGTAAATTTGCTATTCGAAAAAGTCCAGTTTCGATCGCAAGCGGAATGCGTACAAACCGATGTCAATGCACGATAAGTTCCACCAACATTAACTACCAAAGTTTGCGCATCCAGTACTAATAACCAGCCTCCAGTCGCTGCCAAGGCTGTTTGAAGTGCCAAATCAATCCGGATGGTATTTCCAGAAATAGTCACTCCTGCCGAACTGGTTGGAGGTGGTGTGGTACCTGGATTTTGATCATCCGAATTGGAGCAAGCGGTAAAAAATGAAAGCCCAAAAGTGGTCATCACGGCTGTCATTCCTGCACGTTCGATAAATTCTCTTCG
>JAHEBE010000232.1 GCA_024642365.1 Algoriphagus sp. | reverse complement strand
TTTGCATAATAGTAATGATCAGCACGGGCATTTTGAAATTCTATCAACAAGTCTTCCTGTGCCATCTCTACAAATAAGCCTGGATTGTCTTTTTCGTTTAGTTTAAAAAAAAGGAAAGATTTATTATCCCTGCTAAACTTGGATAGCTCTAAAATTACCTCAATCAGATCTTTTTCAGGTAAGTATGAAAGGTCTTTTTTAAGCTGTGCTAAACTTGGGATTTGCATTCCTGCTCTTCAGTTAAAGGGTTTGGAAAAGATAAATAGTCAACATTCCCCAGCCGGTTCCTGTCACCATGCTTAAAATAGCTAATAAGACTGCATGGGGCATTAGATCCTTTCGATAGGCAGCAGTGACGGCAGGTGCTGTTGAGATTCCTCCCAGATTGGCCATGGAAGCAATGGGCACCCATACTAGGTTTAGCTTAAGTGCTTTTGCACAAATCAACATTCCAACAAAATGTAAAATCAGCCAAATCACTACCAGAAAAACGAATTCCCAGGGAAGGCTCAAATTACTGAAATCCAATCTTAACCCCAATATCGCCATCACTAAAACAATACAAATACCTCCTAATTGAAGCGAGAAGCGGGTATTCCAAAGCTTGATTAGATTTCCCAGAAGCAGCCCGATGACTGAAAGACTTACCACCATCCCCAAAAAGGAAATTTCTAGTAAGAAAATTATAGATGCGATTGCGAGAAAAATAAATAGGGTAATCCATGGAAAAATCCGCCGACCACCATTTTTCAAATCTACAGTGGATTGATCTGGGATGGGATCTTTAATCCCGAACAATGTGCTCAAGGTCTCCCCTTTTTTAATAAACTGGAACATCAAAATTGTCCAGATATTGACCAGAATATTATCTAAAACCAAAACAGAAAGAAAAAGTGATTCCGGAGTTTGTGCCAATTCTTTTAAGATCAATTGGCTAGTGCTGCCTCCGATCCAACCGCCAACGATGGGCACCAAACCCTTCCAATAACTTTCCCCAATGAAGAGTTCAGAAGAGGCTGAATCGACAGCAGAGAAAGTTAAAACCAATAAAACAGGTAAGCTGGCAATGATCAAAGATCCAACAAAAAACAGTACTAATGGGCGAACTCCTACTATCGCCAGCTGACGTAAGGGCAAGGCACTCATGACTGCCAGTAGTGTAATTGGGATGATCCAATTGCGACTTAAACCATGCAAAAACACAGCAGATAAATCCCAACCGAAAAGATGGGTAAAGCCAGCAGGGATTACATATGCGAATAATATGGCTGGAAACCAGTCAAGAATTTTTTCAACAATTGGATTTTTTACTTTGCTGATTTTCAGCACAAAAAATACTGTCAGTAAAACAATTCCACTAGCGATCCAGTCTAAGTTTCCCATTAATCGAATGATTGAATTAATATTCCCAGACAGGTCTGAATTCCTTCCAAATAATTCCCAACCCGTATGTTTTCATTAGGTCCATGAATATTATTGTCTGGGTTAGGGATTCGAACAGAAACTGCTGGAACATTCAAAATATTAATAAATGGAGCCATCGGTTGAGAACCTCCTGTTAATCGAGTCTTTATGTAGTTTTCACCAAAGACGCTGCTCATCCCTTTTTCCAACCAATTGCCAAAATCAGATTCCATCTCTGCACGAAATGGCTCTGAACCGATCCGAAAATCAAAGGATACTAATTTTGAATAAGCCTTTCGCTCTTCATCTGTTGGAATACCTTCTACAAAATGATAACCTTGATCTTGAATGAATTGACGAACTAATTCAACCTGCCGTTCTGCGGGAGTTTCCTTAACCGTTCTCATGTCAATCTCTATAATTGCTTCTGCGGGAATGATGGTCCGTACTTCCTTACCGACCCAAGCAGCTCGAATTCCCCGAACATTCAGTGAAGGATATTGCATAGATTCCTGATAGCTATTCCCAACTTTCTCGGCCGCTGCTATTCCCAATTCATCCTGGATTTCCTCCAATCGTTCAGGAACTGCCTGCATGGCTCGTAGATCTCCTTCTGTAAAGTTCACTCCATCATAAAAGCCTGGAATAAGCACTTTTCCTGATTCATCTTTCATCGCTGCTAGCAATCTGGAAGCTGCAAACACAGGATTTGGGGCAAAATTCCCATACTGTCCGGAATGTAGATTTTCTTTTGCACCAAAGATTTTCAAAGTAATAGTGGCAATACCTCTGGCTCCAAAAGCAAGATTGGGAAGGTTTGAGAAATGTCGGGTCCCGTCCATAATCAATATTCCATCCGCTGCGAATAGTTGCTGATTTTCTGATACTACTTTTGCAAGTTCCGGCGAGCTGATTTCCTCCTGGAAATCCAAAATAAACTTTAGGTTTACAGCTGGTTCGATTCCTTTTTGTTTCAAAATATCCAAGGCTGATAGAAAAGTCATGGTCGGTCCTTTGGAATCCGATGCGGACCGCGCAAAAACCTTCCATTCGGGATTGATTTTACCATCTAATAAATCCCAATTGATTGCCTCCCATTTTTCGCCTTGTTGTTCCATTAATTCCGGGATATAGGGACTTTCCTGATGCCAGGCGGATGAATCTACAGGTTGTCCGTCGACTTGCATGTAGACCAAAATAGTTTTCTTCTTTGGATCAAGTTGGCCTTGCGCAAACAAATGTGGGATTCCATTCGAAGTTAATATTTGAGTGGAATAGCCCCTTTTTTCCAATGCATTTTTGGTCCAATCCAGATTAATTTGAATGTCTGAGGCAACATTTCCATTATTTGGTAGACTCAAATAAGACCGAAACTCAAGCAATGAGGTTCTTAGCTGGTTTTCTGATGAGGCAATTATTTCTGTCCGATTGATTTGGGCTTGAATGTCTAGGATTGTACCTAAGAAAAGCAGAAGCAGGGAAAAGAAAGCGCGATTCATTTTAGAAAGATTAATTCCCGATTATACAGATTTTTCTTCTGGCATTCGATTCAAACCTCTATTTTTATGCGTAGCGTCAATTATCCTCATAGGAAGTTATGAATGAACAAAGAGCAATTGTTAATGCCTATCATTTTGCAAAAGGTGAAAATTCAAAAGTTGCATTAGCTACTGTAGTCCAAGTGGACGGTTCGGCTTATAGAAGACCCGGAGCACGAATGTTGATTACAGAAACGGGGCAATTAACCGGCGCTATTAGTGGCGGTTGCTTGGAAGGAGATGCGCTCAGAAAAGCCCAGGCGGTAATTTTTCAACAAGAATCCATGTTGGTTACCTACGACACTACTGATGAGGATGATCAAAAATTTGGGATTGGATTAGGTTGTAACGGCATCATTCACGTCTTAATTGAGCCGATAGATTTTCAAGATGAGTTCAACCCTATCTCCTTGCTTGAAATGGCAATTTCTAATCGCGAATCAGCGCTGTTGGTGACACTTTTTTCTGTAAAAAATGCCCGATCTGCTCAAATTGGAACTCGTATTTTGAAAAAAGTTTCCATTGAAAAAAAGAATGTAAATGGAATTGCAGATTCAATTTTAAATCGAATTGAAGAAGAAATAAAGGATTTTCCGAAAGTAAAGAATCAAATTCTGGAGGTAGACGCGGCCAATTCATTCTTCTTGGAAGTAATTCATCCCCCAATTCAACTTTTGCTTTTTGGTGCTGGTAATGACACCATTCCAGTAGCAAAAATGGCAAACCTGCTCGGAATAGAAGTGATTTTGATCGATGGTCGAGCCAACCAAGCTACCTCATCCAGATTTGCCACTGCATCAAAAATCATCGTTTCGCCAGCAGAAAATGCCTTGGATGGAATTGTTCCAGATGATCGAACAGTAGCTTTATTAATGACTCATAATTTTGAATATGAGGCAACTGTTCTCGAATCTTTATTGCCCTTGAATTTGCCATATTTGGGAATTTTGGGACCCAAGAAAAAATCAGAAAAACTAAATGAACGGCTATTATCAAAGGGTATTTCTTTAGACTGGAGCAAGGTATTCGGACCAATAGGTTTGGATATCGGCGCTGAGAACTCGGAAGAGATTGCATTAGCTGCCTTATCAGAAATAAAAGCAGTTCTCGCTGGAAAAAGCGGTACCTTTCTCCGCGATAAACAAGGACCAATACACGAAAAAGATTAATGGAAAAAGCTACAACAGGAATCATAATTCTCGCAGCGGGTGAATCTTCAAGATTAGGATATCCAAAACAGATCGCTGTATACAAGGATAAAACCTTGCTTCAACATGCTATTGATGCTGCTTTGACAGCCAAAGTAGAAAAGCAAGTATTGGTTTTGGGGGCAAATAAGGATGAAATCAAAAAGACATTTAGAGGAGATTCAATTCCTAATATTCCAAATCAAGATTGGCAAAAAGGGATGGCATCCACTATGCAAAAAGGATTGGACTACTTATTAAAGTTTAATGCACCTGATCAGGTAATTATCATGCTTTGTGATATGCCCTTTGTAGATGCCAAGTTGCTGAAAAAGTTAATTGCTACCCAGAAAAAGACGGGTAAAGGAATTGTTGCTTGTGAATATTCAGATACTATTGGCGTGCCGATACTTTTTACAAAGACTTATTTCAAGGAATTGAAAGCTCTTTCGGGTGATGAGGGAGCCAAAAAAGTTGCCCTTGCCCACGATTCAGATTGTGCTAGAGTAGCATTCCCAATGGGAAAAGTGGATGTGGATACAGAAGCTGATTTGAGAGATTTGAATTTATAACTTAGGCAGTTTTCAACTCGGAGTAAACACTCTTTACCCAATTCACCGCATCTAGGACGTCTTGTGTTGTCGTTTCACTTCCCAAGCTAAATCGTAGTGAAGCTCTCCCTAAATTACTATCTAAGCCCATTGCTTGAAGCACATGACTTGGTTTAGGTGAAATACTTGTACAAGCTGAGCCCGAACTAACCGCTACTTTTAAACATACATTTCGGAGTAACTCCTCCCCTTCGACTTTTGAAAAAGAAAGGTTTGACACATG
>JAHEBE010000231.1 GCA_024642365.1 Algoriphagus sp. | reverse complement strand
ACTTATGTTCAAGACAAAGGCCAGGATCTTTACCGAAGAGGAATTTATAACTTCATCAAATTAACAGTGCCTCCTCCAAAGGCAATCATTTTCGACAGTAGTAATCGTGATCGCTGCGAAATCACCAGAGGAAGAACTAATACACCACTTCAGGCATTAGTCATGCTGAACGATCCAATGGTATTGGAAGCCTCCAGAGTTCTCGCAAGTGATCTTTTGGAAGAAATGAGCTCGGAAAAAGCAATAGACCAAGCTTTCCTCCGGATTTTAGGACGGAAGATGAGCTCAAAAGAGCAGAATCTATTGGAAGATTATTACTCGGATCAATTTGCCCGATTTACTTCAGATGAAAAGCTAATTAGACCAACATTAGAAGTTGGTGATTACCCGCTTGAGGAAAAATCGGTAAAACCAGAGACTGCAGCACTCATGCAAGTAATCGTCAGCATGTATAATTTGGAAGAAACTATTACAAAAATTTAGAATGGAGAAGGAAGAATTAGAACATGGACTAAATCTCAATCGACGAAAATTCCTTTCTCGATTAAGTCTTGGAGTTGGTAGCGCTGCCTTAGGATCTCTCTTGATTCCGGATCTATTTTCTGGGAAAAATGGCGCTGAAGAAGCGATCATGGATGCATTACCTCATTTTGCGCCAAAAGCAAAACGAGTCATTTATCTGTTCCAAAATGGTGCACCAAGTCAATTGGAGACTTTTGATTATAAACCACTTCTAAATAAAAATATAGGACAAGAATTACCTGATTCTATTCGAGGTGATCAACGATTAACTGGCATGACAGCTGGACAAACCTCATTTCCATTAGTTGGTTCTTATTACAAATTCAACCAGTACGGTGAATCACGGGCATGGATTTCAGAAATTTTCCCACATACAGCGAAAATTGTAGATGACATATGCATCGTAAAATCCATGCATACTGAGGCAATTAACCATGATCCTGCCTTAACTTTCTTTCAGACAGGAGCTCAAGTCGGAAATCGACCTAGCATGGGAAGTTGGCTAAGCTATGGATTAGGAAGTGAAAACAGCAACCTTCCAGCATTTTGTGTGTTGCTAAGTCGAGGTAGAGGAAATGGGCAAGGTGTTTATTCCAAACTTTGGAGTAATGGTTTCTTGGAAGCAACCCATCAAGGGGTTCAATTTTCTAATTCGGAAGACCCAGTACTATATCTGAAGGATCCAGATAAAATGAGCCGGGATGAACGAAGAAAAATGCTGGATCAAATTGCTTCAATGAATGATTTAAACTATCAGGAATTCAACGATCCATCTATCACTGCGAAGATTCAGCAATATGAAATGGCATTTCGGATGCAAACAGCGGTACCTGAAATGACCGATGTGTCCAAAGAACCTGATAGCATCATTAAACTCTACGGGCCAGACTGCTTGGTTCCAGGCACCTATTCAGCGAATTGCTTATTGGCTCGAAAACTTTCCGAAAGTGGAGTTCGCTTTGTTCAGCTTTACCATCAAGGCTGGGATCAGCATGGCAACTTACCAAATGAAATGGCCCTTCAAGCCCAAGATGTAGATCAAGCCTCTGCAGCATTGATTACTGATTTGAAGCAGCGTGGCTTGTTAGATGAGACTCTAGTAATCTGGGGTGGCGAATTTGGTAGAACCAATTATTGCCAAGGTAAAATCCAAGTGGACAATTATGGACGAGACCACCATCCAAGAGCATTTTCCATTTGGATGGCAGGTGGCGGGGTGAAGTCTGGAATGGTTTATGGCGAAACGGATGAATTCGGATATAATATTGCAGAAAACCCTGTCCATGTCCATGATTTTCAAGCCACAGTGATGAATCTCATGGGGATTGATCATGAGCGTTTGACATTCAAACATTTGGGAAGAAGGTACCGATTGACCGATGTGTCTGGAAAAGTGGTTAAAGACATCATTGCATAAGGAGCTATGATTACTATGCCACGAATAAAAGCCCTCTTAGAGAATATCCTGTTTATTTGGATGGGATTGGTGTTGATTATAGTTATTGGTGGAGATGGAATTACTCTTCCAGAATGGATTCAGGTCATTGGCAGAAGCCACCCACTCCTACTCCACTTCCCTATTGTATTATTGTTACTAGGCCTTTTATTCATTTGGATTCCAGGCTTATCTGAAAAGTCTGATTCCAAATCAATCTTCGAGTTATCCCTACTTGCTGGTTGCAATTTTGCAGGTATTACAGTTTTGGCGGGGCTTATTTTAGCTCAAGAAGAGTATGATGGAGATGCTATTTTATGGCATCAATGGGCAGGAGTTGGTATTTTTTACTTTTGTACACTTTTCTATTTTTTCAGAAATCAACCAAAGTCCATCTTGAAACCGGCCAGTATTGTATTGGCTCTAGGCATCACGCTTACCGGGCATTGGGGTGCAAATATTACTCACGGAGAAGATTTCCTTTTGGCTCCAATTCAGACAAAAGAACCAGAATTCATTCCATTGGCAGAGGCGGAAGTGTTTAAGGATATGGTGTTACCAATCTTGGAAAACAAATGCATGAGTTGCCATAAGGAAGGGAAAATTAAAGGAGAACTTCGAATGGATCATCTGGAAGGGCTGAAAAAAGGTGGGAAATCAGGTCCTTTTGCCTTAGCTAATGATTTTGAAAATTCCTTATTGATCCAGCGCATTGATCTTCCAATGGATGAGAAGAAACACATGCCTCCTAAAAATAAACCTCAACTCACTGAAGATGAACTTTTGATTTTAAAAGAATGGATTTCAAATGGCGCATCATATGAGCAAAAAGTAATGGAAATTTCACCTGAGAATGAATTGTTTGTTTTGGCTTCTTACAAATTTGAAGCACGAAAAATATACACTTTCAAAGCTGCAGACTCAGATGATATCGCCTCATTGAATAATTTCTTCCGAAAAGTAGAATCAATTTTTCCAGAATCTCCAGCATTGGAAGTTTCTTATTTTGGAATTTCTGCCTTTGACCCAGCTTCTATTAATGATTTAAAAATAGTTCAAAATCAGATTGTTAAGCTCAACCTGAATAAAATGCCTTTAGAAAATGTAGACCTTTCTGCATTAAAAGGAATGGCAAACTTAACTGAAGTTCAGGCTAACTTTACAGACTTGGGATCAGATCAGATTAAACTTTTAGCTTCAATAAAAAGCATTGAAGAACTAGCTATCTCTGGGAATAAATTGGACGAAACTGGATTGAAAACTCTAGCTGAAATGAAACAGCTCAAGAAACTTTTCATTTGGGCTTCAGGACTTACTGCCCAGCAACAAAACGAACTCAAATCCGCCTTGAATAAAACAGAGATTGATTTTGGGTTTGATGGAAGTGGGACTATTTATCCACTCAACTCCCCTAAAGTGGCATTTGACAAGATGATGTTTCGGGATAGTATGGAAGTAATCATTTCTCATCCGATTAAAACTGTGGATATTCGCTATAGCTTAGATGGCACTGCACCAGACAGTATCTCCAGTCCGATTTATTCTGCACCAATTTGGATAAAGAATACAGGTACCCTTCGAACCAAAGTCTTTGCGAAAGATTGGATAGGATCACCGGAGGCTACCTATCAATTTTTGAAATCTGGACTAACCCCTACTTCTTATCAACTACTCAGCACACCAAATAAGCAATATAAAGGCAAAGGTGCGGAAACTCTTTTTGATCAAATTAAAGGTCAAAACAATCACACTACAGGAGAATGGCTTGGTTTTCAGGATGAGGTCATGGAACTGGAGATGACTTTGGATCCTAACACAAATTATTCAGAACTAGTAATCGGCCTTCTTTACCATGAGGGGGCGTATATATTCCCTCCAGCTTTGGTTGAGCTACAAGGTCTAAATGCTGGTGTTTGGAAGACATTTGTAAAGGAAGTTCCAGAGCAATCTATAAAGGTGGAACTCCCTCGAACAAGGTTCCTTCAATATGACCTATCCGCAGCCAAGTTTGAGGTAATCCGAATTAAACTGAGTCCAATTCGATCCCTTCCAAAATGGCATCCAGGTGCTGGATCAAAAGGTTGGGTGTTTGTAGATGAAATCTTGTTGAATTAAACCATGGAGGCATTTCAACGCTATTTTCAAAGCTTATCAAAAAAACTAGAGGCTGCTTTTGAACAAGAAAAGGAAATCCGATTAGCAAGTAAATGGGTTGCTGAATCAATTAAATCGGAGGGTTGGATCTATACTTCAGGAACAGGCCATTCCCACCTTCTTGCTGAAGAGATTTTTTACAGAGCAGGTGGATTTGCGCGTGTGATCCCAATTTTAGAACCTTCTTTGATGCTTCATGAAAATGCAGCGAAAAGCAGTGATATCGAACGTACAGAGGGATTGGCGGCTCAACTTCTTGCCGATTATTCTATTTCGGATTCGGATGTTTTTATTATTTATTCAAATTCTGGCAGAAATGCTGTTCCGATAGAAATGGCACAATTAGCGAAACTGGCTGGCGCCAAAGTAATCTGCATCACTAACTTGGCTCATACAAAATCTATTTCTTCCAGACATTCTTCCGGACTAAAACTTTACCAGGTTTCAGACTTGGTTTTGGATAATTGTGGATCCTTTGGAGATGCAAGTATCGAATTGGAAGGCCTTAGCACCAAAGTTGGGGCCACCTCGACTTCTGTAGGATCCGCATTGGTTCAAGCAATTATGGTTCAAGCGTCTCAAAATCTCCTAAATCAAGGCGTTATTCCAGACATTTTTAGCAGCTCCAATTCAGATGAAGGCAATGAGATAAATAAACTATTGACAGAAAAATACAGCCCATTTGTCAAACTTATTGGAGGAGATAAAACCTGTTAATTTTTAAGCAATTAGCTTTTCTAAGAAAAAAATCAAATACTAGAATAATTGAGCATTTCAATCAATAAATAGATATTAAAAATCATTTTAAGACCATTCTGTTGAAATTCTATTTCAAACCATTTTTATTTTAGAACTAGAGCTC
>JAHEBE010000230.1 GCA_024642365.1 Algoriphagus sp. | reverse complement strand
AATCAATAATATCAGGCATTCGCTTTGTCAAAACATGGTTAGTTGCCACTTTGATTACAGGACAAATCGGATTCCCCGTAGGAGTTCCTAAACCCGTGGTAAAGAGAATAATGTTTGCCCCACTACCAGCCAATCCAGTGGTACTCTCGACATCATTCCCAGGTGTACAAAGCAAATTTAGTCCTGCAGTTGTCAAATATTCAGTGTAGTCCAATACAGCCGAAATAGGAGCTGTCCCACCTTTTTTGGCGGCTCCGCATGATTTGATCGCATCTGTTAAGAGTCCATCCTTAATATTTCCAGGACTCGGATTCATATCAAAACCAGACCCAACACGATCCGCCGCATTTGAATATTCCTCCATTAGTCTAATAAATTTCTGGGCAATTTCTGGTGATTTACAACGATCAATCAAATTTTGCTCAGCACCACATAATTCGGGAAATTCAGAAAGAATCGCGCTTCCTCCGCTAGCAACTACTAAATCTGAAACCCGACCAAGGGTAGGGTTTGCTGAGATTCCAGAAAAACCGTCAGAACCACCACATTCCAATCCAATGACAAGTTTACTGATTGGCTGAGGAGTTCTCTTATTTTGATCTGCTACTTTCAAACCTTTCCAAGTCTCTGAAATTACTTTTGAAATGTAATCATCAGTAGTGCCTTCTTGCTGTTGGTCAAATATGAAAACTGGCTTTGAATTATCCTTTTGCAACAGTTGAAGTTTGGACTGCAATATTTTGGCTTCGGCATTTTGACAGCCTAGGGACAAAACTGTTGCCCCTGCGACATTTGGATGATGAATATACCCTGCAAGCAAGGCACACAATGTCTCAGCATCATTTCGTGTACCACCACAACCTCCGCTATGGGTAAGAAATCGAATTCCGTCTATATTATCAAAAACACGATTTCCTATGGTTTGATTCGAAACCGTTTGCGCATTTTTTTGATTCTCGTTTTGACCATGACCTGAAATAAGATTCCTAATTTGCTGCTCAAAGGGATTGATTTTCGAAAAACCTAAGGCATTTTCGAATGCTTCTTGAAGTAATTTAATATTGGTGTTTTCACAAAAAACCAAAGGAAGGACCAGCCAATAATTTGCTGTTCCTACTTGACCATCGGCTCTCAAATATCCTTCGAAAGTTTTGGTCTTAAGTGACCCAAGGCTTGGTGGATTCCAAGAATAAGTGCCCTGGTTTGAAGCTCGATATTGTCGAGTTTTATGGCGGATGTTTGCCAAAGTTATGGCTCCACCGGCTGGAATCAGTTGGGTAGTTTCCCCAACGATCGTCCCGTACATGAGTATATCTTCACCAATGTCAAAGTTTTTAAGGGCATATTTATGCTTTGCAGCAATATCGTCTTGAATTATAGTCGTAAAATCAGAATCTTTGATAAGTTCACCTTTAATTAAGTTTGTTAAAGCCACACCAACATTATCTTTTGGATGTAGAACCAAAGTTTTATTTTGCATAAACAGAAAGTTTGGGCATTTATTATTTGTTTCAAATTAGAAAAAAAATCAGCGCGTAATGAAAAAAATAATCACCCTTGGAGAAGTAATGTTGAGACTTTCACCTCCTGGAGAGCAGCGATTTTTTCAAACCAATTCTTATGATGTTGAATTTGGAGGCTCAGAAGCAAATGTCGGAGCGGCTTTAGCCTTTTGGGGTAATGAAGTGTATCACTTAACCGCTTTTCCTGAACAGGAAATTGGCTGGGCAGCGGCTGCAAGACTTCGTAGGAATGGAATAAAAACTGATTTCGTAAAGTTCTATCCCGGAAGAATGGGGATTTATTTCCTCGAGCAAGGGGCAATGCAGCGAAGTTCTCAAGTAATCTATGACCGGGCAAATTCTGTATTTGCCAATTTTGATGGAAGCGATATTAATTGGGATGCTGTTTTTAGTGGAGCAGAATGGCTTCATTGGTCTGGAATTAGCCCAGCAGTTTCAAAAAATTCCGCAGCAATGACATTGAAAGCATTGCAAGAAGCTAATAAGAGGGGAATACCGGTAAGTGGCGATTTGAATTATCGAAGTAATCTATGGCAGTTTGGTAAAAAGCCGTATGAAGTCATGCCGGAATTAATGAACTTGACTCAAGTCATGATCGCTGGAACCAGAGATTTTTCAGCTTGCCTGAATATTGAATTTGAAGATTTTGAACACGCTAAAGGGTATCTATTTAATAATTTTCCAAATCTTAAATACTTATCCAAGACAGAACGAACTTCGCATAGTTCCTCCCATAATACTATCGTAGGCGATTTAATTACAGTTGATGATTGGTATACCTCTAAGACCTATGACCTGACTCATATTGTTGATCGGGTAGGCACTGGAGATGCCTATGCAGGAGGCCTAATTCATGGACTATTGTATTTGCAACCACAAGATGCAATCGATTTTGCTGTCGCAGCTGGAGCAATAAAACATAGTGTTCCTGGAGACGTGTTGCTTTGCAGCTTGGCAGAAGTGCATGAGTTAGTAGTAGGAAACGCAATAGGAAAAATAAAACGCTAATGAGAAACCCAACACCTTTTATTCAAAAAATGGATCAGGCAGGTATAATGCCTATATTTTTTAATCCAGATGAAACGATTTGTTTAAAACTCCTTGAAGCCGCCTATGAAGGTGGTATTCGGGTTATTGAAATGGTTAATCGTGGGAAAGAGGTACCTGCAATTTTTCCTGCAATACGGAAATTAGCGGACCAAATGCCCGGACTTTACTTGGGGGTCGGCACAATATACCATGCCTGGGAAGCTGAATTATTTTCTGATTTAGGTGCTGAATTTATCGTTGCACCAGTGATGAATCCAAAATTGGGAGAATATTGTCATAAAGTGGATCTACCATGGATCCCTGGCTGTGGAACCGTTTCAGAAGTGTTTTTTGCACAAGAATTAGGTGCTGAATTAATTAAAATTTACCCTGCTAATGTATTGACTCCTGAATTTGTAAAATCTGTCCATGCCGTTCTTCCAAAAGTTGAAATCATTCCTACAGGTGGAGTAGAACCTACTTACGAAAGCATCAAATCTTGGTTTGATGCTGGAGTTTGTTGTGTTGGAATGGGTTCCCAACTTTTCAAAAAAGAATTGATTGCTAGGGGTGCTTATTCTGAAATTAAAGCTACTATTAAAGATGCTTTAGCGATTATTGATTCTATCAAAAACTAAAACTTCCATCTGATTAGAACTCAGCTAATTTGACATCTGATTCTTTCAAAAATTTTCTATAGTAATATCATAAATGCATCAAACAGCTTTAATCATTTTTCAAAAAAATGAAGTCCTAGGCAAGGTGAAAACTCGGCTTGCTGCATTAGTTGGAGATGAAAAAGCAATGGAAATTTATAAAACCTTACTTCATCATACCCATCTGGTCATCAAAGCTATAGATGCAGATCATTATATTTTTTATTCGGATTTTATTCCCAAGTCTGTTGACAATTTGATTGAGAATTATAATTTTCAAGTTCAGGAAGGTTTGGGTCTTGGCGAGCGGATGAAAAATGCCTTTAACTTGCTATTTCAAAAGGGATATCAAAAAGTCATTATAATTGGAACTGACTGCGCGGATATTGAACCTAGGCACATCGAATCTGCAATCCAAAAACTAAACATTAACCCAATCGTAATTGGTCCTGCCGAGGATGGTGGTTATTATTTATTAGGAATGAAAAAATTTGTCCCTGGTATATTTGACGGAATTGATTGGAGCACCGAAAAGGTTTTCAAACAAACTATTGGAAAACTAGAATCTGCTGAATTAAACTTTGACACCATAGAAATGCTTTCAGATATAGATAGGGTAGAGGATTGGGAAAAAGTTAAGTTGAAATTTCAATAATGAAAGTAAATTTGAAAGCATTTAGAATGGTTATGAAGGCTATTAAACAGATCTACTTAGTAAGAATCACACTTTTGAAAGGAGTTCTATGTTTATTCATTCTTCTTTTCTTTATCCCAACTCTTCAAGCTCAAACTTCTAAAAGATCTTATGAAATCCTATTAGCTGGGTTTCAGATTGGTCAAATGGAAGTAGAGGAAATCATCAGAGGAAATACTACAGAATATAACTTACAGAGCAATGTTAGTTTTTGGTTGTTTGGGAAAATAAATGTGGATCTTAGTATCAAATCGGCCTATTTAGACGGGAAAATGATTAGCTCTGAATCAAAATCAATTTCCAATAGAGGATCATTTTATAGTAAAATCAAATGGAATGGAAGTTCCTATATCGTTGATTCAAATACTTATAAATTCGAAAACAAAAATCCTATTGCATTCCAAGTTCCATTTGCTACGGCAAAGTTTTACTTTCAAGAACCAAAGCATGGGCAAATGATGATTTCAGAAACCTATGGATTAGCGAGCAAGCTTACTGAGATTGAGCCTAATACCTATCAAATCAACATAAATGGAAACGAGAATAAGTTCTTTTATAAAAATGGAGAAATGGAAAGGGCTTTAATGGAAAATCCCATTAAAAACTATGTGATAAAGCGCCTTAAATAGTACGAAGTCAAATTGAAAAGATTTAATTATCAGATAAAACCTTATGAATCAAGTACAAATTAATGGAATACAACAAGTTGGAATCGGAGTAATTGATGCCAATAAGGCTTGGACTTGGTACAGAAAGGCGTTTAAAATGGATGTGCCTATTTTTCAAGATAGTGCCGAAGCCAAACTAATGACCCGTTATACAGCTGGAAAGGTGGAAAGCAGGCATGCAATTCTTGCGATGAATATGCAAGGAGGCGGAGGATTTGAAATCTGGCAATACACTTCAAAAGTCCCACAAGCTCCAAAAAATAAAGTAAAATGGACGGATTTGGGAATATTAGCTGTAAAAATCAGATGCAAAAATTGTAAAGAAATTTATGCTCATCTGATTTCAATCGGTGCTGAAGTGCTTAGTAAACCAACTATCTCTCCGACAGGTGTAATGCATTTCTATTGTAAAGATC
>JAHEBE010000229.1 GCA_024642365.1 Algoriphagus sp. | reverse complement strand
CTAGGGTCCATCGCGACATCGGAAACGCCGGTATTTTCATCCACATAGATCAGTCGATTCCAAGTTTCTCCTCCATCCTTTGTGTGGTACAAGCCTCGTTCCTCGTTGGCACCCCAGAGATGACCCATTGCAGCTACATAGGCGACAAGTGAATCGGTTGGGTGAAGCGCAATCCTGCCAATATGATGCGAATCTTTTAAACCCAGATTCTTCCAGGTCTTGCCCCCATCATGCGATTTATAAACTCCGTCTCCCCAAGAATTACTTTGCCTATTTGCTCTTTCACCTGTTCCCACCCAAAGGATATTGGGATGGTTTTGATTAACGGTAATGGCTCCTATGGAGTGCGTATTCTCATTTTCAAAAACGGGTTCAAACGAGACGCCATTGTCAGTTGTCTTCCAGATTCCCCCGGTAGCCGTAGCGGCATAAAAGGTGTAAGGATTTGATTCTACGATGGCAAGGTCCACAATACGTCCACTCATTGCCGCAGGGCCAATGTTTCGAAGTGGAAGTCCATTTAATAATTCTTTGGTCAATTGCTGACCTTGTAGGGTAATTGAAAAGCTTAAGGCAAGTAGGAGTAGGGAAATTTTAATTCGCATAAGTTGGGGGTTTCTGTACAAAGTGGAATTTAAGAAGGCAATCGCCGTCTTCAAAAATTTTTTGAGGAATGGTATCTTGGGATTGGCGTTTGGGAAATCCTGAAAAAATGTATGAGTGGTTTCTTTAGCTAGCATTTGAGTGTTTGGAGGAGTTCGGAACGCGATTTTCCGAGCAGTTTTTAATCTCTTTCCTCTTGTAATTCAGTCGAATACCACTTAGATTAAGACTATGAAAACTACTTTTCGGAATTCGGCCATCTTGATGGTGATTATAGTTTTGGGGACGCAGTGGGGCTTTTATGCCAGCTACACCAGTCAGTTTCCAACTTTTGAAGGGGTCACACCCACCATTCATATTCACGGAGCGCTGCTGATGACTTGGCTAATGCTGCTGGTTCTACAGCCCATACTTCTCTATATGGGTCGCCCGAAGCTGCATCGTACCATAGGCAAAGTGTCATGGGTACTTGGGCCTGCCATTATCGTTTCCTTATATCTTATTGGTCAGCATGGCTACTATCGTGCGATATCATTTGATGTGCCTATGCACGATGTGCAAACTTTTATAGCCTTAGACTCCCGCGGACTGATCTGCTTTACTATTTTTTGGACCTTGGCGATGGTCTATCGAAAAAAATCACTCCCTCATATGCGCTATATGATTGCAACCGGATTATTAGCTATCGGTCCGGGTTTTGGCCGCGGGATTGGCCAAGCTTTTGGTGATAGTCTTGGCGGCAATGTCATGACCATCACAGATTTTGTAGTCTTGCTAGTTGCAGGTAGCATCCTCTTCATAGATCGAGATAGCAAAAAAAGCTTTCCAGCCTCCCTCACGATCTTCATCGTTTTCCTAGCATATATGTTGGTATGGCAAATTAGAGATACGGCTTTGTGGCAAAATATAGCGCAGCACTACGCAAATGCTTTTTATTGATGAAGGATTCTGAAAAAGACGTAGACATGCTCTCTTTTCAATTTCAAAAGCCTTTAGAGTGCATTATCAACTAGCGTAAGGAAAAGTAATGATCAGAAGATCTCGAAGCTGAATAGGTAATTCAAAAATTCATGGCAGATTTCAAGTATACCGACCTTCATTGCCATCCCAATCTTAAAACTTTTGGGCATTCTTTTTCGAGCCAGCATCATCCGAAAGCAGACATTTGGTATACCAAAAAACCAGACTTCTTTTCTCGAAAAATTTATGAGAAAACAGGGATCACCAAATTTTCCCAATCAGATTTGAGTACCATGTCCAGAGCTAAAGGAAAGGTTGCTTTAGTTTCTCTTTACCCTTTTGAAAAGGGTTTTTTCCATAATCAGTATGTTTGGAATGCTTTGGCCGCGAGCATGGCGAATTGGGGAATAGAAATCGGATATGAACGAATCAGGTACATTCAACAGCATTCCAGTTATTTTGAAGATCTTCAAAATGAATACCTTTTTTTCATCAATTCAAAACGAGAAAATAGTGTTGATGGCGTCCATAAAGCCTGGAAACCCCTCAAGGATGGAGAGGATTTAAAAGCTAATCTGAATACTGAAAACCAGATTGGAGTAATCTTCACCATCGAAGGAGCCCATGTCTTCAATTCAGGTTTGGAAGATTATGGAATTAAGCTGAACCAAGAGGAAATTCTATCCAATATCAGGAAGGTGAAAAGCTGGGAATCCCCGCCCTTTTTTATTGGCTTGGCTCACAACTTCAATAATGACCTATGCGGACATGCTAGGAGTCTTCAACGAATCGGTAAGCTCGTCAATCAAGAAAAAAATCTAGGGATTGGGTTGACTTCCTTGGGAAGGGAAGTAGTGAGGGAATTGTTAAGCAAATCCAATGGGCGACGGATTCTGATTGACCTCAAACACATGAGTTTGAATGCTCGCATGGATTATTATCAATTCTTGGCCGATGAATATCCCGGTGAATCTATTCCTTTGATCATCAGTCATGGAGCATTGACTGGTCGGTCTATTCGGGAAAATGAATCCTTCCCCTTATTTGAAACTGTTTTTAACGAGACGGAATTGAATTTTTATGATGAGGAAATCATCCAGCTGGTCCAATCAAATGGACTTTTTGCGTTCCAAATGGATTTGAACATCCAAGCGGATCTTACGAAACTGAATGGGTTCTTCAACTTTAAAAACAGCGCTGAAAATCTCGAAAAGTCTGCCTCCCTGATCTGGAACCAGTTGCAGCATTTTGCGGAAGTCTGTGACAGGAACGGCTTATTTGCTTGGGGGAATACCTGCTTAGGAACCGATTTCGACGGGAGTATTTATCCTTTTCCCGGCATCTTGACCGCAGCCGGTCTGGAACCATTGTCCAAAGAATTGGAAAAACTTGCGGATAGGTATTTGAAAAAAAGCAGATTAACCATCCCGGAAAATTCTAAAATTTCACCTTCAGAAATCATTGACCATTTTTTTTATACCAATACGATTGAATTCCTCGCCGGTAATTTTTGAAATAATATATTTTTTTGACCGTCCAAATAGCCTATGAATCTAATAAGCTATTCTGCTTGCATTGATCTTATTGATAAGTCCTTAGATCTTTATGATCAAAGCGAATTAATTGCTACCTTTTTAATAAGGCAATCAGAATTTTGAAAGTCTTTTTTCTTTCACCTCCAGCTGTATTAACTAAGTCGCGGCCAAAATATTTTTATTATGAAGGTTCAAGATTACATCGAAAAATTAGATCAGCTCTATTTCCAAAACCAACTTTCAGACTCTTTTAAAAAGGAGCTCGAACAGCTTCCTTTGGATAGGAAGGATGTTTTGGAGTTTGTGGAGCGCACTTTTCGTTTTATGAAAATGGGCAAATTTCCAGCAAAAGACATTTGCCTGATCACTGGACAAACCCTCGGAACATTGATGAGTAGGATTTTGCCAGGAGGCTGGGAAGGGAAGGTGCCGCCGATCACCCTGCCAGGAAGACATATAGCCATGGATGAACTCTTAAAGCGCAGTGAATTTGGGCAAAAAGAAAATTTGAACATGTTGGATATAGGCTGTGGCTTTCCTCCTTTTACCACCTTAGATACAGTAAAATCTTTCCCTTCCTGGACAATTACCGGAGTGGATCCCTCGCTGCCCAATTACTTAGTATATGATGATCAGGGTAATTATGCCACGCTTGATGAGAATAAGCAGACGGTTTATTTTCAGCCTGCGATGCCTTCCTTAGACAACTGGAATAATTTGCTTTCAGATTCGAAGGCTACCAAAAAAAGATTTGAAGGCTTACTTGAGGACCTACTCCAAAACCCAGCTACGGATCCAAGTGTATTGCCTCGCGTGGAAATAGAACCTATCCGAAAATACGAAACGGATAAACTCAAATTTAAGAGGGGTGGGATCGGTCAAGTCACAATTGAACCGCAAGATGTGATTCGATGCTTCAATGTCATGATCTACTTCGATCACTCATTTTTTGAAAAGGCTCTGGACTGGTTTTCCGAGCAGTTAAAAGAAGGAGGGATGCTGCTGATCGGGGCGAACTGGGCGGGTTCGACGGAGTCATTTTATTCGGTGTATCGCAAGCGTGCCGGTAAACTTATTAAAACAGAGTTTGCATTCAGCGTGGATTGTGTGGCCCCAATGGGCATAGTCACTTGGTATGCCATTCATGATGATAATGCACAGAATGCTGAGCTTATGGAATATGTGAGCAGGATTAGAAGTAATGATGCCTTTATGGAAGAGTTCTATACCTTTCATGATGCAGATAGAAAGCGATTAAATATCTGTGCGAGAGATGAAAATGGATATTACGGTGGTCCTGGCGAGAAAATGGATGCAGCGACTATGTGGGGAGGAATTGTGACCATGCTTCATGGCTTGAATAAATCGGGCTTAAATGCCAAGGCAGTGGAAGTTCTAAATGCTTCAGGACTTAAGGCAAGGTTGAACGAAGTAGGACACGTAGCAGTGATTTTCTGAGTCCTTTTTACTTTAATGGACTTGTATTTTTTTAGTATGATCAGAATTCTTCCATATCGATTTAATCCCTCGACGTAATGTGCTGAACAAATAATTAATTTCTTGATCCCAAAAAACAGACCCAGAATGGGTCAAATGTCTATAGAAAAAAGGGTTAGGGAAAAGTGTGACCCCATCGGGGTCAAATCAGTTTCGGTGATAGATCATGCTATAAACATAAAATCCCTTCGGGATTTGGAGGCATCGTCAAAACGAGTTGAGTTAAATCAGTTCAGAAACAGTCTCTAAGCATCACTTCAATCTTTGTTGGTTTTAATTTGTTCGGGCATGCGGAATTTTATGATAACTGAAGATATTATTGTCAGTCCGCCTATGAAAAAAACGGCAAATTCAATACCGAAAAGGTCGGCTGTTATACCTGAAATAATTGCTCCCAACGCATAACCTAA
>JAHEBE010000228.1 GCA_024642365.1 Algoriphagus sp. | reverse complement strand
ATGGCAAAGCTGGAGGATATTTACCTTCCATATAAGCCCAAGCGCCGGACAAAAGGAATGATCGCGCGCGAAAAAGGCTTGGAACCTTTGGCAGAGCTGATTTTTTCACAAAAATCAATCGATCTAGATGCTGAGGCAAACCAATATTTGGACTCCGAGAAGGAGCTAAACTCGATCGAGGAAGCTCTTCAAGGTGCTCGGGACATCATTGCCGAGTGGGTCAATGAAAATGCTTCCCTGCGCGAAAAAATGCGTAAGCTTTTCTTGAATGAAGGAAATTTTACTTCGCGGGTCATATCTGGCAAAGAGGCAGAAGCCATCAAATACACCGATTATTTTGAGTGGACCGAACCCATCAAAACTGCCCCATCACATCGTGTTTTGGCGATGAGAAGAGGAGAAAAAGAATTGTTTCTACTATTAGACACTGTTCCCGAAGAGTCAGCAGCAATTCTATTGATCGAAAAGGAAATCTTGGCTGAGGCTTCTAACACTTCAGTAGATCAAGTGAAATTGGCGATCAAGGATTCCTATAAACGCTTGTTGAAACCAAGTATGGAAACCGAAATCAGACTTTTGACCAAGAAAAAGGCAGATGAGGAAGCGATCAAAGTATTCACAGAAAACCTCAAACAACTATTGCTCGGTGCTCCATTAGGTGAGAAGTCGGTCATGGCAATTGATCCGGGATTTCGAACAGGTTGTAAATTAGTTTGCTTAGGACCCCAAGGCCAATTCCTGCACTATGAAACTATTTTCCCACATGAAGCTAACCAAAGAGGCCAAGAAGCAGCTATGAATGTGAAAGGCTTGGTGGAGAAGTTTAAAATTGAAGCGATAGCGATAGGAAACGGTACTGCAGGACGTGAGACAGAAGCTTTTGTGAAAAGGCTCGGCTTGCCAAAATCAGTGATCATCACTATGGTCAATGAATCTGGTGCTTCTATTTATTCCGCTTCGGACGTTGCCCGAGCCGAGTTTCCTGAATTAGATTTGACTGTTCGAGGAGCAATTTCTATCGGACGTCGACTTATGGACCCTTTGGCAGAATTGGTAAAGATTGATCCCAAATCAATAGGGGTGGGACAATACCAGCATGATGTCGATCAGAATGCGCTAAAAAATGCATTGGATGATACTGTGATTTCGGCAGTGAATGGGGTTGGAGTTGATCTGAATACTGCCTCTAAGCAATTACTTACGTATGTTTCTGGTTTGGGGTCAGTACTCGCCCAGAATATAGTGGACTTTAGAAATGAGAATGGTCCTTTTGTAAGCCGAGCTCAATTGAAAAAAGTACCAAGACTAGGAGATAAGGCATTTGAACAGGCTGCAGGCTTTCTTCGAATTAATCATTCCAAGCAACTCCTTGACCGCTCGGCAGTGCATCCTGAGCGCTATGATCTTGTCGCTCAGATGGCCAAAGATGTCAATGCATCGGTATTGGACTTGATGAATTCAGAGGAGTTGAGAAATCGAATTACTTTAAAAAACTACGTTTCAGAAGCGGTCGGTTTACCAACACTTCGGGATATTTTGGAGGAATTGGCTAAACCAGGTCGAGATCCACGCGAGAGTTTTGAGGTTTTCGCATTCGAAGAAAGTGTGAATAGTATGTCCGATTTGAAAGTGGGAATGAAGCTTCCCGGCGTAGTGACCAATATTACCGCATTTGGGGCATTTATCGATGTGGGCGTCCATCAAGATGGCTTGGTGCATTTAAGTCATTTAGCAGATCGATTTGTAAAGGATCCGAAAGAGATCGTTTCAGTCAATCAAAAAGTACAGGTAACCGTGATGGAAGTTGATATACCTAGAAAGCGCATCGGACTTAGTATGAAGGCTGATCCTTTTGGAGATCGGGGCAAAAAAATAGAGAAAAAGCCTGAAGCAAAATCAGAAAGAAAAGAACCGGAAGGATCAATGGCAGATAAATTGGCAGCCTTGAAAGGAAAATTTGGGGGTTAAAAGAAATTAACCAGAGTTAAAAATAGTGACCTACCAATGTTTTCTATTGGACTTGTCGACTATTACTTTCCTGATACATTTCATTGTATCGCTCTTCGTCCATGCCTTTGCTGAATCTGCGAAGGTTGTAAGTAAAAGAGATCATAAAGTAGCGTTGAAGCACATTGGTTTGAACGTCCTCGATGAAAGTTTCCGATATATTTCTTCTCACATTGGCATTTTGTCCAAGCAGATCGTAAACCATCAGACTGATTTCACCTCTTCTATTTGCGAAAATCTGCTTTCCGATGCTCATATTCATCAAAGTGAAATTGGCATTGAATCCATCACTAAGACCTGTATTGATTTGATGGTTTAGGTCCAATCGGTAGGTGATTCCTTCCCAGATGATCCAGTTGAAATTCACTCGGAATCGCTGCTGAAAAAACTTATCATCAAGACTTGAATTTAGTGTGTTTTCGACCCGATTGAAGGAAGATCGAGACCAGATGTTAAAATCAATCTGGTCGCTGATGCTGCTATTAATGGAAAATCCTCCAGAAAGTCGCTGGGAATTATTGAATCCCACTTGATCATTTACCTGGCCAGGACGTCTATTTAGGCTTAAACCTGCATTGATATTGAATTTGGATTTGATAAAATCCAAAGGCATCCCGTAGCTCAACCAAGATCTAAATTCACGATAGCCATCTAAATTAACCGGGCGATTGAGCTGCGAACCTTTCTCCAGAATTATTCCATCCTGAATTTCGGTAGGCTCATCCGCAATCAAGGAGCTGTTGCTGATGTAATTTTTGACTAAGCTGGACTGGGCATAAAGAAACCAACTCTTATCTGTGTCAGGATTTTGACTACGGAAACGTAGCCTGAATTGATGGTTGTAACTTTGATCCAAATCAGGATTTCCAGTTCGAAGCTGGAGTGGGTTTGAATTGTCAATTACGGGTTGAAGTTGCCGGATCTGAGGTTCGTTCGTTCTGGTATCGTAGTCAAACTGAACGTTTGTTGTTGGCGAGAATTTGTATTCTGTCCGCAGTGTCGGCAAAATTGCTGTGAATCGCCGCTCCAAGTCAAATGGTTTTGGAAACTGCTGTCTATTATCCAACTTGGCATTTTGATACTGAACTTCTGTTTGAAATTTGAAATTTTGACTTTGATATTGGTAGCCAAGTTCAGTTTCCTGCGTTAAATAATCACTTTGGAAAGTATTGCTTAGCGCAGTATCCAGTTCCATCATTCCTGTATCAAAATCACCACCATCAACATCGAAAATCAGCTGATCTGAATTGTTGGTTCGATTTCCAATTTCATATTCCAGTTCCAATTGACTTTTTTCTCCCAATGCTTCAGTAAAGGAAACTCCTGTTTCCCAACGAGTGCCTATCCGATCACGGGTCGTTCGTTGATCAATTTGTTCCAGCCGCTCGCTACCATTTTCGAAGAAAGTGTTTTTGGCACTTCGGTCGGAGCGATCTGCATCCCAGCCTCTATGGTAAATAGTTCGTAAAGTAACTGTCCTACCAGGCTTATCAAATTTATGACTGTAGAGTAATCTGTTGAAGAAATCAAACTCCTCGTAATTACCGGTTTTTTGATTTTCGATTCGGTTGATTAGATTTTGACCATCTGAAGTTTCTCCGAAAAAGTTGGAGTTTTCTGTTTCGAATCGGGCCGAAAACCTCGGGATGTATAAAATTCGATTTTTTGAGTCCGGATTATAATCTAATCTCAGATCAGCTTGATGTTCATTGTTGACGCGAATATCCTGAGCAATTTCCGAGTAAGTTTGATTGGATTCATCAGTGGTCACAAAGTCCCTAAACGTATTTACAATGCCTACATTTTTCCTTTTTGAAAACTCATAGCTTCCAGTGACTTTGATTTTTTCGCCCCAGAGATCTGTATAATTCAAGCCCAAAATATTGGTGGTAACAATGCCCTCCTGAGGACGTCCATCTGATTGCGCATTGGCATCACTGGAGTAGTTGAGTAGATTGACATTGTTTGCTAATCCACTGAAAGTGATCCGTTGGTCTTCATCAAATACGTTGATACTCGCGCCTGCAAGGTATCTGTCATCCGTTCCAAATCCTGCGGTTGTTTTTCCAAATTGGCCTTTTCTTCGATCTGCTTTGGTTATAATGTTAATGGTTTTCAGCCGCTCGCCATCGTCAAATCCACTTAGTTGGGATTTTTCACTCTTCTGGTCAAAAATCTCAATACTTTGAATCACTTCCGCGGGAAGATTCTGGAGTGCAGCACGTACATCCGTTCCAAAAAACGGTTTTCCATCGACTAAGATTTGAGCGATATTTTCACCTTGAGCCTGCAAAATCCCGCCTTCTGATACTACTCCTGGTAGTTTTTCGATCAAAACTTGGGCACTAGCATCTTTCATGGTTTTAAATGCATCGGCATTATACATTGTAGTATCACTTCGCTGAGAACCAGTGGATCGTCTTGCGGCTACTGTGACCTCACTGAGGTCGGTTGCTTCCTCTAGGATACTAATGGTACCTAGGTCAAGATTTTGATTTAATTGGATTGTCCGGAAATAATTTTGGAAACCAAGGTATTGCACCTTAAAAAGGTAATCTCCTTCTCGAACTCCATTCATTTCAAATTCACCATCAATATCCGAAATGGTGCCGGTGACTTGTGATGAATCTGATAGGGAAAGCAATAAAATGTTGGCGTAGGGAACCGAAGTAGGCTTACCATATTCATGGATTTTCCCTTTGATCGAAAAATTTTGGGCATAGGTAACCCCTGCAGTGCCTAAAATCAAGAACGTTAAAACAATGAAATTCTTCATAACTAAATTCAACTGCACAACATGCAGAATTCTTTATTTTGTTTAATAATTCAAATTTAGAGCTCAAAAAATCGAGGTGCTTTTAATTTGGGCTGAACGGTCATATTATCCATTGAATTGATGCCTTTCATGTAAAAAACCGTTTAAAGCATTGAAAATTAAGGAAATAGCTCTGAATTATTTTTTTCTGACATGTTTTGTCATAAAAATATGTTGGTTATTCCATCATTT
>JAHEBE010000022.1:5668-19346 GCA_024642365.1 Algoriphagus sp. | reverse complement strand
GGCGGATGAGGGCTTGAATCCTAAATTTAATAGTGATCCTGGCACCGAAGTCCCAAGGTTTAATTTTCCAAAACTCGTTCCGGAGTTAATCGATCGGACAGCAGTTGAAGATTCTCCCACCGCAACAATAATTTTTGGATCCAATGGCGCAATAGCTACTCGAAACAGATTTGTAGTTATAGTCGAATTCAATTTGGCCCAGGTGTTTCCTCCGTCGGTTGTTTTCAAAACCACTCCTTTTTCGCCGACAGCATATCCAATTTTAGAATTGCTAAAAGCTAGGCCATTTAATTGTTGGGTTTCTCCTGAATTGAGCGTTGTCCATTGATTTCCACCGGTAATGCTTCGTAGGATTTTGCCTTTGTCTCCTACAATAAAAGCAGTGTCTTTGGAAGTGAAATAGATTTCATTTAGCGATTCAGTAGTTCCGGAATTGATCAATTCCCAACTTTCACCCCCATTGGAGGAAGAAATGATAATCCCAGATTTCCCGGTTGCGTATATTTGATTTTCTGCGAAAAATGAAACGCTTGTTAATGTTTCATTCGTACCCGAAGTTATTTTTATCCAAGTGTTTCCTCCATCACGTGTGAGGTAGATCATTCCTTTTTCACCAACAGCCAGTCCTTTGGTGGGAGATAAAAAATCTACATCTTTTAATTTCCCTTCAAATTTTATCGGAATTTCTTCCCAGGAGGATCCTCCATTAATACTTCGGAGAATTAATTGTTCGCCGACAATAAAACCCAAGTTTTCATTTACCCATTCGATTGATTCAAAGTCCAAACCCCAGCTTTGCATTCTAGTCCAAGTCTGGCCGAAGCTGGACAGGATTAGTGAAAAGCAAAAAAAAGTAAGGGCTAGAAATTTTCGCATCTGCTCAATTCATCGATTCAAACAAAAATAAGGGATTTTGTTCCTTCTCAAAGAGTTAAGTTAATCGATAATTTTAGGAATGTCTTGGCAGTCATTCCTTATTTGCCTTAGGATTTGTAGCTTTAATAGGATTAAAATCTACCCTAAAATGAAAATCAATAAGATTCTACTACTTTTTACTTTAGCCATTTATTCTTGTGGACCGCAAGAACGTGTATCCAAAGAGGTTTTTGATGCAGTCAATGAAAAGATGGAAGTGAAAAAACTTTCCGATTTTCAAATTGTAGAAGAGGCTATGACTTGGGGTGATTCGATTAGCAAAGAAGCCCAAAGTCAACTGATCAGCAATTTGCAAAAGGCCGTTGCGGAAAAAGGTGTTGATGGAGCTGTCGGGTATTGCAATACCAATGCGACAGCAATTCTTTCTGAAGTGGCAGATACCTATGGCGTCCAAATTAAAAGAGTTTCAAATCGGTTTAGAAACCCGCAAGACAAACCTAATGAAGAGGAAGCGCCGCTTTTGGATGCCTATGAATATAATGTCGAAAATGGAATTGAAAGTGAGCCTAATCTCCAAAAGATTGCCAATGGAGAAGCATTTTTATACACCAAGGCAATCATCATACCCAATGGTTTTTGCCTGAGTTGTCATGGGGATCCAGGCAAAGAGATCGATCCAATGACCTTAGGGCAAATAGATTCACTTTACCCAAAGGATTTAGCTAAAGGTCATAAAATAGGAGACTTGAGAGGGATGTGGGCGATAAGAATACCAAAAAAAGCAGTAGTCAACCGATTATAAATCCTTGCATAATTTTCTCAAAAAAAAGCCTTAGTCTGTAGCTATAATCTTTCAGTTCTGATGTATTCAACAAAGAAGCTTTATTTCATCCTTTATTTTTTGGCGGTTGGGCTTGCGATATTGGCTTTTTCGAATTTTCAAAAAGCACATTTTGAAGCCTATACTCAGAAAATTCCCGGAACCCAGGTCACCTTTACAATGACGCCCATTCAGGCTGGTGAGTTTTTGATGGGGGATAATTCGAGTTCCGCTGCCGATGAGACGCCTGCCCATCGAGTAAATTTGGATGCTTTTTGGATAGGGACTCATGAAGTTACCTGGGATGCTTTTGAACTCTTTCTGGATAAAAATTACGAACTGGCCATTTCTGAGGAACCACTTGGGGCACGTGTTGATGGACTTTCTCGTCCCAGTTTGCCGTACCTAGATATGACTTTTGGAATGGGGAAGGAAGGGAAGCCTGCGATCGGTATGACTCAATATGGCGCCATTCAATACTGCCATTGGTTGTTTTTGAAAACCGGGATTTTCTATCGCTTACCTACTGAGGCAGAATGGGAATATGCTGCCAGAGCAGGGTCCAGTTCATCTTATTTTTTTGGGGAAGATCAGGAATCGCTGGAAGTCTATGCATGGACTGCTGAAAACTCCAAGGAATCAACACAAAAAGTAGGAATGAAAAAACCCAGTCCATGGGGCATCTATGACATTTATGGGAATGTTCTTGAATGGACATATGACCAATATGAGCCTGATTTTTATAAGCGATCCAGCTCAAATAACCCAGTGAATCCGGCGACTAAGCTTTATCCAAGAGTAGTGAGAGGAGGAAGTTTCGCTAGTCCAGCTTCGGAAGCAAATTCGACCAAACGTTTCAAAAGTAGTCCAGATTGGAAAAGAATTGATCCTCAAATTCCGAAAAGCCAATGGTGGTTCCCTGAAGCTCCATTTTTGGGATTAAGGTTAGTCAGACCTCTAAATCCTCCAAGTCCAGAAGAAATAAATGCCTATTATACAGCAAGCCCAATTACTGATTATTAATCCTAAAATAACCTTATCATGAAAATCCTCAATTCTCGAAGAGACTTTATCAAAACAGGAGCCCTAGTCACAGGTGGGGTTTTAGCTTCTCCTTTTATCGTGCCAGGTGCTTATGCTGCGCCGGCTAATGAACTCAAACTTGCTGTCATCGGCTGCGGAGGAAGAGGTACTGGGGCAGTTTTTCAAGCCATGGAAACCGGTCATCCGATCAAATTGGTAGCGATGGCAGATGCATTTCGAGATCGCTTGGATAATAGTCACAAATTGATTTTGGAAAAGTATGGTTCGGACAAAGTAGCCGTAGATGAGGAAATGAAGCTAACAGGATTTGAAGGCTACAAAGCAGCCATTGCCGCAGCGGACGTAGTAATATTGGCGACACCTCCGGGTTTTCGACCAATGCATTTCGAAGAAGCTGTAAAACAAGGAAAGCAGATTTTTATGGAAAAGCCTGTGGCAACAGATGCTGCGGGAATTCGAAGGGTATTGAAGGCGGCGGAAGAGGCAAAAGCTAAGAAATTAAATGTTGTAGTTGGCCTTCAGCGCCATTATCAAAACAATTATAGAGAAACAATCAAGCGCATCCATGATGGTGCCATTGGAGATATAACCGGTGGACAAGTGTATTGGAATGATGGAGGTGTATGGGTGCGAGAGCGAAAGCCAGAGCAAACTGAAATGGAGTACCAAATGAGAAATTGGTATTATTTCAATTGGTTATGCGGCGATCACATTACCGAGCAACATGTGCATAATATTGATGTTGCCAATTGGGTGAAGCAAGGCTATCCTGTCAAAGCAGAAGGAACTGGAGGCAGACAGGTTCGGACCGGTAAAGAAAATGGTGAAATTTTTGACCATCATGTAGTGACTTTCACCTATGCTGATGGCTCGGTGATTCATAGCGAATGCCGCCATTTTCCGGGAGCTGCCAATCGAGTAGATGAAAGTTTCCAAGGGACTAAAGGAAAAGTGTACATGAGCGCAGGGAATTATGGAGTTTTGACAGATTGGAAAGGAAATGAGCTTTACAACCACCCAAGAGAGAATCAGCCAAATCCTTATCAACAAGAGCATGACGAGCTATGGGCAACACTCATGAAAGGAGAATACAAGTTTGCTGACGCAGAGAATGCAGCAAAAAGTACTATGACATCGATAATGGGCAGGTATGCGACATATTCTGGCAAGCCTTTGACTTGGGATGAGGCAATTAATGGAACAGTGGATCTTTTCCCAGAAAAGCTAGCCTGGGATGCGATGCCAAAATTAGTTCCTGGTCCAGATGGATATTACCCACATGCCATTCCCGGTAAAACAAAAGTGATTTAATCATGGAAAGAAGAAATTTCATCAAAAACATGGGGCTTGGTACTGTTGCCTTAACAGCAACAGGCGTAAGCACACTTTCATCCTTCGGGATGAAAAAGGCCGAGGCTACTTTTAACATGGATTTTGCACCCCATTTTGGGATGTTCAAAAACTCTGCTCCAGGTGGGATATTTGATGAGCTCAGATTTATGGCTGATCAAGGATTTCGATCTTTGGAAGACAATGGCTTGCTCAAAAGATCTATAGAAGACCAAGAAAAATTGGGAAAACTTCTCGAAGAGCTCGGAATGCGAATGGGAGTTTTTGTGGTTGACGGAGGAGATAATTGGAAAACTTCCTTGACCACAGGGAAGAAGGAATTTTTGGATAATTTTTTAGCAACCTGTAGACAATCGGTTGAAACAGCAAAACGAGTCAATGCGAAATGGATGACCGTAGTCCCAGGATTTTATGACCGAAGTTTGCCCATAGGTATTCAAACTGGAAATGTGATTGATGCCTTTCGAAGGGGGGCTGAGATTTTTGAGCCGCATGGCTTGACGATGGTAATGGAGCCTTTGAGTGATACTCCAGACCTTTTTCTCAGAAATGCAGATCAAAGCCATATGATTTGCAAGGCAGTGGATAGCCCGAGTTGTAAAATTCTTTATGACATCTACCACATGCAGCGAAATGAAGGGAACCTGATTGCTACCATGGAAAAAACATGGGATGAAATCGCATACATTCAAATAGGAGATAATCCTGGCAGAAAAGAACCCGGAACTGGAGAAATCCATTACGGAAATGTATTTAAATATATTCATGAGAAAGGTTTTAAAGGGGTGATGGGAATGGAGCACGGGAATGCATTGCCTGGAGTTGCAGGTGAAAAATCTCTAATTGAAGCATATAGAAACGTAGATATCAAATCATGAATAAAATCCTTCTAGGATTAGTTATCCTTGCTAGCAGTATTTCTTGTTCTTCACCAAATCAGGAAACAGCCGATGCCCCACTAGGATGGGAAATCTTGGATACCCCTGTGGAAGCTTCCCTTCGGGGACTATCAGCCCTTACTCCGGATATTGCCTGGCTGAGTGGCACTAATGGAACATGGCTGCGAACTCTGGATGGAGGGAAAACTTGGGAGCATGGAGTAATTGATGGCCTGGTAGAATTGGATTTCAGATCTATTCATGGATTTGATGCAGAGAAGGCTATTGCAGTTTCTGCGGGCCAGCCTGCTGTCATTTATAAAACCATAGACGGTGGAATAACTTGGAAACTTACTCATCAGGAAAATGAAAAAGCATTTTTGGATGGGATTACATTTTCAGATCAAAACACAGGGTTTGTTTTTGGGGATCCGGTCGATGGGAAGTGGATGATTTTAAAAACTGTGAATCAAGGTGATACTTGGTATGAAATCCCAAATTTACCTGAAGTTGTGGCTGGTGAGGCAGGCTTTGCGGCAAGTTCTAGCTCGCTACTTGCAAGTGGAAGTATACTGGCATTAGGAAGCGGTGGCAAAGAGGCAAACCTTCATCTTTCTGAAAATGGAGGTGATACTTGGGAAAAATTTTCCTCTCCTTTAAGTCAAGGAGAAGGATCGCAAGGGGTTTTTGCTGTCGGCAACATTGGAACATCAGAGCTGATTTGCGTTGGGGGAGATTATTTAGCAGAAGAATTGGGGGAGAAAAATCTTGGGGTATTCTTAATCGCGTCCAAAGAATGGGTTAATGTAGAAACTGCTCCAACTGGTTATCGATCTGGTGTAGCTTATTTCGATCAGAAAGAGTGGTTAATTACAGTTGGACCAAATGGAAGTGACTTTTCATCTGACGGTGGAAAGAATTGGAAAAATTTTTCAAAAGAGGGATTTCATGCCGTAAAATCTGGTCATGCTGAAGGATCGGTTTGGGCTTCGGCGGGAAAAGGAAAAGTTGGAAAATTAAAAATTTGAAAATAATGGACTGATATATTGACTTTTACTTCGATTTTTCGCGGAATTATTCAATATTAAACAAAACTATGATTCAGTTTTTTAATAAAGTTTAATGCTTTGTTATTTTAAATCATATTTTTGAAAAGCTTTCACCTCAAAATCTTAGAAAATAAATTTAGAATGTTTGAAATAATACCATCCATATGGTTGATTAATGGGAAATGTGTCCGCCTTAAGCGAGGGGACTTTGCTACAGAAATGGTCATTTCCAATAACCCGCTCGAGATCGCCCAAGCTTTCGAGTCAATAGGATTGAAGCGTCTCCATTTGGTAGACCTTGATGGAGCGCGAAGGGGAGAACCAAAAAATTATCACATCTTAGAAGCAATCACTGGATATACGGATTTGAAAGTGGATTTCACTGGAGGAATCACAACAGACGGAGATGTAATTAAATGCTTTGAATTTGGAGCATCTACTGTAACTGTAAGTTCGGCAGCAGCTAATCATCCTGAGCGATTTGCGCAACTTTTACTTTCCTATGGAAGAGAGAAAATCAACCTTGCTGCGGACGTAAATCCAAATGATAACAAATTAAAAATCAAAGGCTGGCTAAAGAAAACTGAAATTGATCTGTTTGATCATATTGAGTTTTTTCATGAGCGTGGCTTAAAATATTTGAAGTGTTCAGACGTAACTAGAGATGGAATTGCGGAAGGGCCAAATTTCAAACTTTTTCAAGAAATCAGAGATCGTTTTCCTTCTATCTATTTGGCCGCAAGTGGAGGAATAAGAGGAATTGATGATTTCAGAAGGCTTCGGGACATGGGAGTAAAAGCCTCCGTATTTGGGAGAGCCTATTATGAAGGCTTGGTAAGTTTGGAGGATCTTAAAGCATTTAATGACGAGAATAAATAAAAAAAGAGGCTTAAGCCTCTTTTTTTATTTTTAGTCTGCTTTGAACTTATCAACTATATATAAGAAGATATTAAAATTTAAAGTCGATGGAGTTGCCTCAGGTTTTTTCCCTTCCCCAATTAGAACTTGCTCTTTTTTAACCGGCGTTACTTTTGGGGCGGTGGTAATAATTTTATTTCCAGCTGGATTAGGAGTGGATTGCTCAGTTGCTATGACTCCTCCTTCTTGGGAAGGTTTGTCAGTAGATTTTAAGTTCTCAGAATCAACTTTCCTCATGTCTTCTTGCGCAAAAGAAACTTCTGAGAAAAAGCAGAATGCTACCACAGCAAAGCTGAAAACAGTGATCTTTCTGAAATTAAAATTTACGATTTCTGACATGTTTAGAATATTGTAACCTATGTTTTAACTTTCATTAGTCAAAAAGGTTTCTAAAATTAATGAAAAATTCTACTATGCAAACGATTGATTACGAAGATTTCGAAAAAATTGATATTCGTGTAGGTACGATTACCCAGGTAGCGGATTTTGAAAAGGCTAGGAAACCTTCTTATAAAATATGGATTGATCTCGGTCCAGAACTTGGAATTAAGAAATCATCAGCTCAAGTCACCACGTTTTATACCAAAGAAGAGTTAATCGGGAAACAAGTCATCTGTGTCTGTAATTTTAAACCTCGCCAAATAGCAGATTTCATGTCGGAAGTTTTGGTAACTGGGTTTTTGGCTGAAGGAGGAGGAGTAGTGCTTTCCACCGTTGCACAAAAAGTACCAAATGGCGCTAAACTGCACTAAAGTGCTTTTTAAGAATTATAGGTGAAATTTACAGGATCAGGAAAGTTAAATTCAAATCCTGTGTCAAGGATTGAGGTCGAGGAAATGATCCGATCAGTTATTTTTTGAAGAGGGCTATAGCTTTTGGGAAGAGCGAGTCCGAGCCGCTGGGAATTTGATTTAAAAATCTCATGTTTTTTTGGATGAATAGGAGCAACCCCATTGAAAGTTCGATTCCAGAGTCCTTCAGCTATTACCCATCGAATAAGATTTGTAGCATCTTGCTGATGAATGTAATTAACCCGACTCTCTCCATCCACGTTGTCCTTATTTGAAAAATAATTCAACGGGATTCGGTCGGCGCCCATTAGTCCTCCAAATCTTACTATGGTTGTTTCAAAAATATCAGAAGAACTAAATAGTGCTTCAGCACGAAGTAAAGTTTGATTCCCTGTGGTAATTTGATCCAGCTGCTCATCCTCTTCATACTCCTTCTTTCGAGCCGTAGTTGGGTAAATACTAGAGCTGGAAATAAAGACCACCTTTTTGATCGATCCATTTTCTGCGAGGGATTTCAAAAATTTCAATTGTTCCAAGTAGAATTCTCCGGATTGAGATTTTGATCTTGGCGGAAGAGTAATAATCAAAATATCAGTTTCAAACAGCTTTTGGAAACCTAAGCCTAAAGGATGTGGATCGAGTTTGAATAGTTTAACTTCAATTCCTGCAATCTTTTCCACTTTCTCTGGAGTGGTTGTGGACCCGATTACATGATGCCCGGAAGCCAGTAAAGATTTTGCCAAGGGAATTCCTAACCATCCTAAACCAATAATTGATATCCGCATAAGGCTCAAAAATAAAAAACCTCCCTGTGGTACAAGGAGGTTAAGAATTAGTCTTTTTTAGGCATTGTCCCTAAAATGTAATCCCAAAGTGGGGTACTCACACCAAAAGCAGCGTCAGGATTGACATAATGGTGGATGGCATGATTTACCCAAAGTGCCTTCATGAAATTTTTTGGGGGCTGATAGGCATGAACAATAAAGTGCACCGAAAGATATCCCGCATACCCAATCAAAAATCCTGGAAGAAAATAATAGGCAAAATCTCCCATGATCAACTTGAAAATGAGGTAAAGAATTACCGCATAGGCAGCACTTACAAATGGAGGCATAGCCAGACGATCTTTATCTCGAGGATAATCGTGGTGTACACCATGAACACTATATTGAATTTTATCCTTTATGGGAGTATTTGGTTCCATATGGAAAAAATACTTGTGCATCATGTACTCTACAAAAGTGAAAGTAAATAAACCGGAGAGCGTTAGGATGATCCCAGTGAAAATAGAAATTTCAGTCTGAGTGATTCCTACATAATAGGATATCAAAGCCATCACCAAAAACATGGTAATTGGGATGGAAATATGAGTTCTCGAGATCCTTTCTAGAATAGGGTTGGAGAACATATGGGCGGAGCCAAAATTATCCGGCTTTTCCAATCTTCCAATCTTTTTCATACGCTAATTGATCAGTACTATACTAATTTATAAAAATTCGATAAAATCTACTGTTTCGCAAAGGTAAGGAAAAGTGATTTTTATTTAATTGAAATCGACGATTTCCTCAATAATAATTAAACCTGAGCTAAGGTGTTCTCAATAGTTTTATTGTAATAATCCACATACTTTGGCAGAATTTCTGAAATATCAAATTCCTTTGCTCGCGCCAAAGCATTGGCTTTGAAGGTCGACAAGTTTTTTTCATCCAGTATAAAAAGAGCTTTCTCTTTCATATCCTGCACATCACCAACGTTACAAGAATAGCCAGTGACACCATTGATGTTTAATTCGGGGATTCCCCCTGCATTGGACGATAAAATTGGAACTTCGCAGGCCATGGCCTCTAAAGCTGCCAATCCAAAGCTTTCTTTTTCAGAAGGCATTAAGAATAGATCAGCAACAGACAATACCTCTTCAACAGCCTCAAGTTTTCCCAAGAATCGGGTATCGTCACAAGTGCCTAATTCTCTACATAATCGCTCCATACGATCCCGCTCAGGCCCATCTCCTACCAATAAAAGCTTGGCAGGGACAGTTTTTCTAACTTCGAAAAACACCTGAATCACATCCTCTACTCGCTTTACCTTTCGGAAATTTGAAGTATGTACAAGCAGTTTTTCCCCATTGGGGCAGATTGCCAGCTTAAAGTGTTCCTTTTTTAAACGCTTAAAACGATCCAAATCAATAAAATTGGGGATTACTTCAATTTCTCGAGTCACATCAAAGTGCGCATAGGTCTCTCGCTTCAGATCTTCAGATACTGAAGTGACTCCATCAGACTGGTTTATGGAGAAAGTAACTACGGGCTCATAGCTTGGATCTTTTCCTACCAAAGTAATATCGGTACCATGTAGCGTGGTGATTACCGGAATTTGAATTCCTTGAGTTTTGAGAATTTGCTTGGCCATGTAGGCAGCAGAAGCATGTGGAATTGCATAATGCACATGAAGCAAATCAAGCTTTTCGTACTTTACGACACTGACCATCTTACTCGCCAAAGCTAATTCATATGGTGCATGCTCGAACAAAGGATAGCTTTTGATGTCTACTTCGTGATAAAATAGATTTTCACTAAAAAAATCAAGACGAGAAGGCTGTCGATAAGTAATGAAATGAATTTCATGCCCTAGTTTGGCCAAACCCTTTCCTAATTCAGTCGCTACTACTCCGCTTCCTCCAAATGTCGGATAACAAACAATTCCAATTTTCATATTATAAGGTTGTACTGATTCTCAAAACTTCGTTTGTAACACGCATAAGCCTTGTTTTTGTTCAATTTAAAATTTTTTTATGGATCATGCCGAATTATCACATCGCTTATCCACTGAAAATCAGCTAGAAAATCATCAGTTTTTAATTTTGCAATGATTTCTCTGAAGTGATTTTTGAATTTCAATTATCTTCAAGGACTAAAATTATACTTATGAATAAGATTATCGTTTTTTCCCTAATCCTACTAACTGTCCTCCAAAGTTGCTCAAATCCAGTGGATTCAATTGATAAAGAAGACACAAAAATCGACCCAAGCGAACTTTGGGCAAATAATCCTTGGCCAGAAATCCGAAAAGAACGGATTTCCAAACTTTTGCCAGAGGCCATGAAAGCTGCAGGAGTCGATTGTTGGATTTCGATTTGTCGTGAAAATAACAATGATCCAATTGCGACGCACATTGGAGGAGAAAATGCAAGTGGATCTGCAATTTTTCTTTTTTACTTGGATGATGAGGGTTTTCATTCCCTTGTATTTTCTCCTGACGGCGAGGCCACTGCCTTAGATGAATTGGATATTCACGATCAGGTCAAGCGAGTCGAGCGCGGAGTATCCACCTTGACGGAGGCAGCAGCTTTTATTCAATCGAAGAATTTCAATACCATTGCAATCAACACCTCTAATTCCAATGCCTTGGCAGATGGATTGACGCATTCCCAGCACAAAGAATTAAACGATGCCCTAGGAAAAGAAGCTGTCAAGCTAATTTCTTCTGAGAATTTAATCTACGAGTGGCTATCGATTAAGCTTCCGGCTGAAGTGGAAATCCTGAAGCAAGCTGCCCAGTTGGCCTCAGATTTTCAATATGAAGCCTATCAAATGATTGTCCCTGGGAAAACCACAGATGCTGAAGTGGCTAAGTTTTTAAAATCTAAAATGGTGGAATATGGCGTAACGGACGCCTGGCATCCTGATCAAAATCCAAACGTAAATTCTGGAATCGATCGAGGACATTCGCATGCGACTGATAAGGTAATAGTTGGTGGGGATGTGATCCAGATTGACTTTGGGGTGAAACTTTTTGACATCTGGGTGAGTGATATCCAGCGATTTGCCTACGTCCTCAAAGAAGGTGAAACTGAAGCTCCTGCAGATATCAAAGCATATTGGGAAAATGGAAAAGCTGGAAGCCGAGCTGCTTTAGCGGCAATGAAACCCGGAGTAAAAGGAGTAGAAGTGGACCGTGCACAGCGGACTTTAATGGAGGCAGCAGGATCTGAATATGTGATGTGGAGCACAGGTCATCCAGTTGGCTATGTGGCGCATGATGTAGGTCCGAATCTCGGAGGATCTCAAAGTAAAACGATCAGACCAGCTGCTGAGAAATTATTAAAAGAGGGGATGACCTTTGCCTTTGATGGATTCCATTGCTGGAAATTACCAGATGGCAATACCAAAACCATCTCGGTCGAGGAGATGGCGGTAGTCACGTCATCTGGTGCAAGTTATTTGATTCAACCCCAGGAAGAATTGATTTTGGTAGGGAAAAAATAAATCATCAGGAAAATAAAAAAGCTGGAAATCGACTAGATTTCTGGCTTTTTTATTTTTTGTCTTTCACCAAAGCTTGGTAAATAATGTCATGGATTTGGGTACGAATCCCTTCAGAAATAAGCTTATTATTGGTTGCATCTGGATAGACTCGATTGGAAAGAAAGACATAGATTAAATCATTTTCAGGGTCCGCCCAGACGCAAGTGCCAGTAAACCCCGTATGCCCAAATGTACTTTTAGGTGCTAAGTCTCCTGCAGATCCTCCACTTCCTCTTTCAGGGTTTGGCTTGTCCCATCCCCAACCTCTTCTACTTTGATTGGATTGGCGTTTGGTAAATGCCGCAACGGTCGAATTTTTAATCAAATTCACATCCCCATAAAAGCCCTTGTTGAGCATGAGCTGCATCATCACAGCCAGGTCGTTGGCTGTTCCAAATAAGCCCGCATGTCCTGCTACACCTCCATACATGGCTGCTCCGGGATCGTGAACATAACCCTGTACTTGTCTTTTTCTAAATGCCACATCATTCTCGGTAGGGGCGATATTATCCAAAGGCATTTTGAGAAAAGGATTGAAAGTCATCGTATGAAGTCCTAAAGGCAAATAAAAATTCTGTTCCAAAAACACTTCCAACGGTTGGTTTACAATTGACTCTACTACTGCCTGCATAAAATACATCGTCAAATCAGAATAGACATAGGCATATTTTTGAGATCCAGAAGGCTTTGCATTTAGCTTTGAATCGATCGTCCATTGCCAGATTTTTTCACGCAGTTCATCTTGTCCATACATGTCATTGGAAACAGGTCTTGAAAACCCTGGGCCTTGACTGGCTTGATAAAACTCCGGTTTCCATTTTCCACTTTCAACTGTTTTTACATAATGCGGAATATAGGCGACCAATCCAGATTCATGAGCCATCACATCTTTCAATACAAGCTTTTCTTTATTGGTGCCTTTTAATTCGGGTAAGTAATCCCCTAACGTATTATTCATATCAAGCTCCCCTCTACTTTCCAAAAACATTACCGCCTGAGTAGTGGCAAGTACCTTAGTTATGGAGGCAAGATCATAGACAGTTTCGGAATTTACCTTTGGAGAACTTTTGTATTCCAGCTGTCCATAGGATCGCTCAAAGACAATTTTCCCATCTTTTGCCACTAACACATTTGCACCAGGAGTAGCTTGAATAAGGATGGCTCGTTGAGCCACTGCATCAATTTGATCTAAAATTTTGCTATCCAAACCGACACTTTCTGGACTACCATAGGATAAGCGATCTAATCCTGGTAAAAAGCCCCCAACTCCGTACGTGTATTGTTGACTTACGGTAACTGGCAAAATTCCAATTGCGCTTCGGCCACCAAACAATACCTGAGGACTCAATTTTTGAGTCACTTCATTGTTTTCGAAAGCTAACACGACATTTCCAAGACCTTCGAGGTATTGTGCTGCATAGGCATTGCCAAATAGAACAGTGACTACTTTTTGACGCTTTGCTAAATCACGAATCAACTGGACGTCGGCTGGTGAAATCCCAAATTTTCGACTTGGACTATTGCTTACCCCCATTAATCCCACCACCACGACATCAAAGTCTTCCAATTGTTTGATGGTATTGTAATGTGTGGTTTCGTTTGCGGCTTTTTGGATAGCGAAATGCTCAAACTTGCTGTATTTGCTCAG
>JAHEBE010000022.1:0-5568 GCA_024642365.1 Algoriphagus sp. | reverse complement strand
GTACTGTTTGTAGCCGGATCAAGACTGGGAATATTCAAGTGCGCTACCATCACTGACATTAAATCTGCCCTGAAAAGTCGCTCATAAGGATATAAATCCACCTCCCAAATTCGCTTTTCGGAATGCTTGATGACAGGAAGCGCAAAGTGGCTGTCTGTCTCAGTATCCCCATGCCCTGGAAAGTGTTTCGCATTCGCGATCACCCCATGGTCTTGAAGCCCTTTCATATAGGAAACTGCACGTTTGGCTACCTGCTCCTTATTTTCTCCAAATGCACGGTAACCAATGACTGGATTTTCAGGATTAGAATTCACATCTGCCACAGGAGCAAAATTGATATGCATGCGTAATTCTTTGAATTGCCGGGCCATTTCCTCTCCCATTCGATAGATGAGTTTTTCATCCTGAATAGCACCGAGTGTCATGGCTTTTGGAAAATCAGGAACGGAGTCTAACCTCATGCTTATTCCCCATTCGGCATCCATTGCGATAAATAAAGGCGTTTTTGCCTGAGCTTGATAAAGATTGGTAAGGCGAGCTTGACGTTCTGGACCACCTTGGAAAAAAATTAACCCACCAAGATTTTCAGTTTGAATTAAGTTTGAAATTTCATTGACATGGGCTTGATCCTTATTGGAATAAGCTGCCACCATAAATAACTGCCCAAGCCGCTCGTCAAAAGTGAGCGTTTGAAACACAGAATCTACCCAGTTCACCTGTGAAATTGGGTCGGGAGCAAGTAATGGGTCTTCAATAAGGATTGCCTCATCTAGCTTACTAGATGAAAAAGTGATTACGAGCAATCCTACAGCCAATACCCTCCAAAGCTTGTTACTCATGCTTGAGTTAATTTTTAATCTTTAACTTTTAAAATAAATTTGTACCAAATCCAATTAGCTAACGAATTGAAAGTAGCTAAAATTTTAAATTGGACTTTTGGAACGAAGAGTTCATCCTGGGATAGATGAATATACTAAAACTGAGCAGACATTAAGCCGTAAAAAAGGTTAAAAAGGTTATAATTTTGATAGCTGGTCATTAGTTTAGAACTTATACTTCCAACAGGTCAGGCCCTTCTTATCAAGTAAATTGCTTAAAAATGAAATTCCCTTCCGTCTTCCGTACTGCCTCCCCTATGAGATTTGATATCAAGCCACGGTATTATGATCCTGTAAAAGAGGAGATTGATCAGCGTACCTCGCGAATTAAGCGTGAGCTGACTGCCGAAGGATTGATTTCAGAGGACGATGAGGATTTGGGTTCTTACGGTGGAGGAATCCGAGGATCATTCGCCCAATATCGTGGGATAAAAGAGCGATCTGGTCCGACCATGTTTGCGTCGACAGCAATGATTCGGACAGTTATATTTTTGTTATTGCTCGGATCAATTTTTGGATATGTGTATTTAGGACCGGTTGTTTTTGAGTATCTGGCTTATTTCGCTGCCTTAATTGGAGCGATATATTTCTTCTTTAGGTTAAAATCCAAAAAGAAAAATGTCTGATATCATCCAACTTCTGCCTGATGCGATCGCCAATCAAATCGCAGCAGGAGAGGTAGTACAGCGTCCCGCTTCAGCACTCAAAGAGCTGCTCGAAAATGCGGTCGATGCGGGTGCGACACAAATTCAGGTGGTCGTAAAAGAGGCTGGAAAGCAGTTGATTCAGGTTATTGACAATGGCAAAGGAATGTCTGCGACGGATGCTCGAATGAGCTTTGAACGTCATGCTACCTCCAAAATCAGAAACTCAAGTGACCTTTTTTCCATTCGAACTTTTGGATTTCGAGGAGAAGCTTTAGCATCAATTGCCGCAGTTGCTCAGGTTGAACTTAAAACCCGCCAAGCAGAAGCGGAATTGGGAACCCTCATCCAAATCGAAGGCTCAGAGGTGAAAAATCAAGAACCCTTTGCAGGAAATGTGGGGACTTCCGTGGCAATGAAAAATTTATTTTTTAATGTTCCGGCAAGAAGGAATTTCCTGAAATCCAATTCCGTGGAAATGCGCCATATCGTTGATGAATTTCAACGAGTAGCTTTATCCTATCCTGAAATTGGATTTTCCCTTTTTCAGCAAGATTTGGAAGTATATAGCTTGAGCGCGGGAAAACTAAGTCATCGAATTGTCCAGCTTTTTGGGAAAAACTATCAAGGTCAATTGGTGCCTTGTGAAGAATTGACCCCGCATATCAATGTAAAAGGCTATGTCGGTAAACCCGAACATGCTAAAAAAACACGAGGGGAACAGTTTTTCTTTGTCAATAACAGATACATCAAAAGCAGTTATTTGCATCATGCTGTAAGCAATGCTTTTGAAGGATTGCTTCAGTCGGATCAGCATCCCTTTTATGTACTTTTCCTAGAGATAGACCCTTCTCATATAGATATCAATGTCCACCCAACTAAGACAGAAATCAAGTTTGATGACGAACGAACTGTCTATGCGGTCATTAGATCTGCAGTCAAGCAATCACTAGGAGCGCATCACGTGGTACCCTCGATTGACTTTTCTTTTGATGTGAATTTTAATCAAAAGTGGGATCAGGATCCAAGTAAGAAGGAGCAAGTAGATCGAGAATACAGCTACAAGACTTTTAATACTCCCGAATTCAAGAAAGCTGACCCTACTGGTTGGGAGCGACTTTTTGAAAATCCGAATGCCTCCAGCAGCAAGGGGCTTGGAGCTTTGTCAAATTCAGATGAGGATACAGAAATCTTAACTTTCAGCAGTAAGGCTAACCCCGATAGCCCCGACAGCCCAAGTAATGCCTATCCTCGTCCTTCAGAGGAAGAGGCGACAGGAACTACCTTTCAGGTCGAACTTAGCTACATAGTTGCTCAAATGTCCACTGGTATGTTGATTCTAGATCAGCAAGCGGCTCATGAGCGAATTTTATACGAGCGCTATCTTCGTCAATTAAAACTGGCTCAGGGACCTTCGCAGCAATGCCTTTTTCCTCCTGTATTGAACCTTGGACCCTCGGATTTTGCTTTAGTGATGGATCTATTGCCGGAGCTTCACAGTTTGGGCTTTATGGTTTCAGAATTTGGAAAGGATACTGTCGTGATTCAAGGCGTCCCTGCGGATATTCAAATCAAAAATGAGAAAGAACTCTTCGAAGGGCTAATCGAACAGTTCAAAAACTTTAAAAATGAGCTGTCTCTGGATAAGCGAGAAAATCTCGCCAGATCCTTAGCTCGTAAATCAGCGTTAAAAAAAGGTCAAAAGCTTACTTCACAAGAAATGGAAAACCTCGTAGGTCAATTATTCGCCTGCCAAAACCCTAACTTTGGTTTGGGAGGGAACAAATCTTTTGTGAAATTGGATTTAGGCAACATTCATTCCTTCTTCGGCAAGCAGCATGTTTAGAAATATCACCCCTATTGTTCAAAATCTTCTTCTAGCAAACGTCGTTTTATTCTTAGTAAGCACGTTTCTATTCCCGCAGCTGAAGTCGCTTTTCGCCCTGTATTACATTCATAGCAGCTACTTTAGACCCTTTCAATTTTTGACTTACATGTTTATGCATGCTGATTTTTGGCATTTGTTCAGCAACATGTTTGGGCTCTTGATCTTTGGGCCTTTGCTCGAGCAATTCTTAGGACCAAAAAAGATATTAATCCTTTGGATGGTATGCGGAGTGGGTTCAGGAGTGCTTTACTCAGGCTATAATTCTTATCGAATGAATAGCTTGCAGGACAAGGTGGAGGCCTTTGAGAATGATCCAAATCCAGAAGCTTTTAATAAGTTGGTGATTGCTAATCGAGCATTTTTCCAGCCTTCTGTTTTTGACTTTGTGGATGATTACAGCAGAAATCCAGAAGATCCAAACCGAATCAGTCAGGCCAAGCAAACCTTAAATGTAATCTTGGATGTTCAAGGGAATGTTCCAATGGTTGGAGCCTCGGGTGCGATGTTTGGGATCTTGATAGCTTTTGCCATGCTGTTCCCGAATACGCAGTTGTTTTTGCTTTTTCCACCCATGCCTGTCAAAGCCAAATACTTGGTTTTGTTTTACGGATTATACACGATTTACAATGTAGTCGTAAACAACCCTATGGATAATGTTGCGCACTTTGCCCATTTGAGCGGCTTGGTGATTGGGGCTATCCTTGTTTATTTTTGGAAAAAAGATCGATCTAATTTTTATTAAAGATGTACGGTAATTTTTGGGAAAATTTAAAAAATGCGTTCAAATACAGCGAAAACAGCCTGTTCAAGCTGATCGCTATTAATTTGCTGGTATTTTTTGCCGTCCTGGTTGTTCGAGTTTTTATGACTATAGGAGGGATGGGCGATTGGTATGAACTGGGATTAAGCTATCTCATGATGCCAGCAGCCGTTGATCGATTAGCCACTCAGCCTTGGAGCGTTTTTACCTACATGTTTTTGCATGAAGGCTTTTTCCATATCCTGTTCAATATGCTTTTTCTGTATTGGTTTGGAATGTTGGTCCATCAATACTTAGGAAGTCGGAAACTCGCCAACATCTATCTGCTCGGAGGATTGGCAGGGGCACTTTTTTATGTATTGATTTATAATATTGCGCCATTTTTCAAAGATGCAGTGGACACTTCGCTCATGCTTGGAGCCAGTGCCGGGGTCTTTGCGATCGTCGTAGGGGCAGCTACTTTGGCCCCAAATACCACATTTGTCTTGTTATTGATCGGTCCAGTGAAGATCAAATACATCGCGATGTTTTATGTGATTCTATCCTTTGCCAATACTATCGGTTCCAATGCTGGCGGAGAACTTGCGCACCTTGGAGGTGCTCTGATGGGCTTTTTATATATTTCCCAACTTCGAAAAGGAAGAGATTTGGGCGTTCCTGTTCAGCGCGTTGGGATATTTTTCGAAAATCTTTTCAGTAGAAAAAAGGTGCACGTCTCTTACCGGAAAAAAAGTAAAGCGAGTACTTCTAGCTCACCCTTTTCCAAAGCCAGTTCAAGTAAGGCAGAAGTAACTACGTCAACTGATGCGACGCAAGAAGAGATTGATCGGATCCTAGACAAGATCGCAGCGAAGGGCTATGAGGCACTGAACAAAGAAGAGAAACGAAAGCTTTTTGAATTTTCAAAGAAATAAGCAAACTCCAACTTTCTATCAGGATTTACCTATAAAGGGAAAGCAAATCCCACACGAAATCCGACTTCTTGTGGAGTAGCACTTTGGAATTTGAATTCAGTACTTAGCCCAACCCAATCTACAAGTTTGATATAAGCGCCTACTCCAACGTTAGCGCCTTTGTAGGATTTTCTTACACCTGCACCATCAGGTTGATTGTTTTCCCATCGCTGCGCATAACCTGCTAAGAAATAAAGTTGGGAAGGTCCTTCTGAAATATAATAACGAAGGTCTGCATTGAAGTTACTGGCTTTACCCACATTGGGAAATTCCCGAATGTAGCTCGGCATTATGGCGAAGTGCTCTGCAAAAAAATATTCGATCCCTGCTCCTACTCCAAAATTATTCCAGCGAAGACCATAAGTGCTTAATACATGAAGTCGGGCATCTCCTTGCTCTTGACCTTGCGCCAGACTTACTGCAGTGATCAAAAATGTCCCAAAAA
>JAHEBE010000227.1 GCA_024642365.1 Algoriphagus sp. | reverse complement strand
TTTTTTCTTGCCCAAAAAGAAACATCAATTTGGTGATAGCAGCCTCTGTAGTCATGTCGGCTCCACTAATAACCCCTACATTAATTAACTCTTTGCTGGTCTCATATCTCCCTTGAATGACACGCCCACCATTACATTGGGAAACGTTTAGGATAATAATCCCCTTTTTGATTGCTCTTTCCAACGAATTCATAAACCACTTTTCGCTAGGACTGTTACCAGAGCCGTAGGTTTCAAGTACCACCCCCTTTAAACCGGGAATTGAAAAACAAGCATCCATAATTTTATCTGTAATCCCTGGGAAAAGTTTCAATACCATGACATTATTATCCAGCTTACTCCGGTTCACAAGTTTTTTCTGAGATTCTAATGGACGAATCACAGCGGTGTGGTAATCAATGACAATTCCAGACTCGGCAAGTGGTGGATAATTTTCAGATTCAAATGCGTCGAAATGCACACTTTGAACCTTCTTCGATCGGTTACCCCTTAAAAGCATGTGATTGAAAAAAATACAGACTTCAGGAACAATCGGACTTCCATTGATTTTGGCAGTCGCTATTTCAAGAGCCGTCATCAAATTTTCTCTAGCATCGGATCGCATCGCTGAAATTGGGAGCTGAGCGCCTGTGAAAATCACTGGTTTGTTCAAGCCTTGCAACATATAACTCAGCATGGATGCCGAATAAGCCATCGTATCCGTACCATGTAAAACTACAAATCCATCATAGCTATCATAATTTTCATAGATGATGTAAGCCATATCTCTCCAATGCGACATGGATACATTGGAAGAATCTATTGGCTCAGGAAATGAAATTACCGTGATGGCAATATTCATATTATATAGTATCGGAATTTTTTCAAGGATCTGGCCAAAATTAAAAGGCACCAATGCACCTGATTCATCATAGGCCATTCCGAGCGTTCCTCCTGTATAAATTATCAGTACCGAGGATGTCTTGCTTGTCTGAAGCGACGTATTTAACCTGACTATCTTATAATTCATAGACTAAACTCCTTAAATAAATTCAAGGCATTTTCTGTTGTTTTCCTTGCTACTTCCTCCTTTGAAAGTTCCAGATAGTCACCGACCTTTTCTGCTATCACAGGAATATAGGCAGGAGAGTTTCTTTTTCCTCGAAAAGGAACCGGGGCAAGATAAGGTGCATCCGTTTCAAGCACAAGATGGTCAAGTCCAATTTCTGGGATTACTTTATCCAAGCCCCCGTTCTTATAGGTAGCAACTCCACCTATACCTAATAGAAAGCCCAATCCAATTATTTCCTTTGCTTGAGAAAGATCTCCATTGAAGCAGTGAAAAATCCCTTTTAAGTGCCCTGTTTGATTCGCTCGAATTATTTTAATTGTCTCATCTATGGACTCCCTACAATGCAATACGATTGGAAGCTTTTTATTTTTTGCCCAGTCAATTTGAATCTGAAGTGCTTTCTTCTGTTCCTCAAAAAAGGTCTTGTCCCAATACAAGTCTAATCCAATCTCCCCAACTGCAGCAAACGGTCTTTTTTCTAACCAGTCCTCCATGACTTTCAATTGACTTTGAAAATCCTCTTTTACATCACAGGGATGAAGCCCCATCATTGGAATACAAATTCCTGGATAAGCTTGCTCACACGCCAACATAGCCTCTATACTTTCTAAGTCTACATTTGGCATATAAATCTTTGAGACACCGGAAGCGATGACATCCTTAAGAATTTGATCCCGGTCTGAATCAAACTTCGAAGAATAGATATGAGCGTGAGTATCAATGTAATTCATGAGTAACTTCTAGATTTCCAGCGAATTTTCGAAGGGTAAAAGTAATAAAGAATAGTTAGGCCATTGATTAGGAAACTGTAAAAATCAAAAAACAAGAACTCGGGCCAGTTCAATTTTTGACCTACTCTACTGACTGCTAATCTAAAGAGTATGCTTTGAAATGTCAGTTTGGATACCAAGAACAAAATCCCAAGTATAGGGTAAGTAACGCAAACAAGGAGTAATGCCGGCACATATAGAAAATGAAAATTAAGAAGAATCAACCATGCCCAAGGCAAAGTCACCACACCAGTAAACCAACGCTTTCGCTGCACTAAAAGTGATCCTAGGTCAGGCTCAGATTTGGTATTAGCTAGCATTTTTGAACTAAACTGATGCGAGATCGCATACCCAGCTTGATGAATCAATCTAGAAATTTCTAAATCCTCAGTGAGGCTAAAAATGGTTTGCTCAAAACCTCCCGATTGATCATAGGCAGCTTTCCTGATTACCATATTGTTCCCAAGGCCAGTAGTCTGAAAACTCAGGTCTGCTGCGATTTTGACATGGATTAATGTGTTCCACCATTCCAATTCCTGAAATTTTCCAAAAAGTGAACTATCCTTCACTTTGGTTACTCCAATGACCATCCCTGTATTCGAAGAAAAACAAGATACCCCCTCCCTAATCCATTCCGGGTTAACCGTACAATCTGCATCAGTAAAAAACAAAAACTCTTCTTGTGCAACTTTGCATAGTCGAGCTAAGGCAAGTGCTTTTCCATTCTTCCCTGAAAAATCCTGATTACTTTCTCCAGTTTCAATTTTAATTCTTCCATTTGCCCTGCTACACCATTCGTCCAAAATTTTCCCTGTGTCGTCATTGCTCTGATCATCATATAAATAAAATTTCAAGCAAGCTTCAGGATAATCAAGCTGATCAAAGGAATTTAATAATCGAGGTAAAAAATCAGCTTCATTTCTAGCCGTAACAAGGACCGCGACAGCTGGCCAATTTTTCACGTTTTTTACCTGATGATCTTTCCAAAAAAAGAGAACTCTAATAATTCCAAATAATGTGAAAATTAGTCCGCAAGAAAGGATGAAGACCGCAATTGATACCATTATAGAGCCTTGGTTTTGTAGCCAAAATCTAACACTTGGTTAAGAAAATCAGGTAAGATGTTTTTCATGATTTTTTCCGTTTTTTCCTGGTCATGAAAAACCACAATTGCCCCGGAATCCAAATGTCGATTCGTGTTTGCTACTATTTGCTCAGGTTTCAAATTCAAGTCATAGTCTCCGGAAAGCACATTCCACATGACAATCTCATGGGTTTTTTTAATTTTTTTAGCCTGACTTGAAGTCATCATCCCATAGGGCGGGCGGAATAAAGTGGATTGCAGGTCCAATTCGTCTTCCAATATTCGATTGCAAGCTTCAAAATCTTCGATGTATTTCACCTGGTCTGTTTTCCAGCCATTGAGGTGATGAAAGGTGTGATTCCCAATTCCATGACCCATTGCCTGGACTTCTTTTGCTAGAGTTGGATTTTTTATAACATTGGCTCCTACCATAAAAAAAGTTGCTTTCATGTTCCTTTTATGAAGCTCCTGAAGCACATAATCTGTTACTCCGGGTACAGGACCATCGTCAAATGTCAAATAAATCTCCTCGCCCGATCCGTCTTTTTTCCAAACCCGATTGGGAAAAAATCTTTGAACTAAAGTAGGAACAGAATGAAAAACCATGCTAACTAAATCTTAGACTAAGTAATGTCAAATCATCCTTAAGCGGCACTCCTTGAGAAAACTGGTTGATTTGCTTAAGAAATTTCACATGAAAATCCGCAGGATCTACACATAAATTCAAATTTACAAAATCCTCAAATCGCTGTTCTCCAAACTCCTCCTCTTTCTTATTCATCGCCTCAGTCAAGCCATCGGTATACAAATGAATGGTGAAGTGTTTCAAGTTTTCACGTTTCCCAATTTCCAAGAAAGGTAATTTCTCAAAAGCTCCGAGAATGGTCGTGCCCGCTTCCAAAGCTTCACTTCGCTGATCTTTTTCCCAGCAAAGCAATGGCGCATTATGACCGGCATTGACATAGTGTAAGGTTTGTGATTTGCGGTCATAATACCCGAGAAAAAAAGTAATGAATCGTTCCCCTTTGGTATTTTCAAAAAGTGTGTAATTCAATTGATTGACAATCATTTCCAAGTCTGCATCGCTACGAAGAAGTGTTCGCAGGGTAGCCTGAAAATTTGACATCAATAAAGCCGCAGAAATCCCTTTTCCAGACACATCAGCGATGCAAAAATAACTTTGGTCAGCTGACTTTTGAATCAAATCGTAATAATCCCCACCAACCAAACTATGTGGAAAGTACGTCACTTGAGCTTTCAAAGCAGGCGTGTTTGGTAAGTTAGCTGGAAAAAGCATCTGCTGAACTTGCGAAGCAATTTCAATTTCTCGATTCAAGACTTCTTGAGAGAGTTGCTTCCTTGCAAAGCGTTTATTTTCTAATGCTACTACCAATATGTTTGTAATTGCTTCAGTAAAATCTAAGTCTAGCTCCAACTGAGGATTCTTCCTCCTGAGAAAAAGAATAGCCAGCATTTGACTTTTGTGATATACAGGCAGGTAAGTTTCTAATTCATTAAAAGAATATTCTGGGCCAAGCTTTAATTTAAGCTCACCGGTTTTCTTTTCATCTAAAATCTGGCCTTCAGGAATCAAGCTTGGGACAACTCCTTTTACTCCATGAGAAATTTTATTTTCAAAAACGCCTTCCTTCGCCACATACAGGATCAGTGATTTGATATTCAAATGCACCAGACAAGTAAACTTGAAAATATTTAGAAGAACGGCTTCGGGCTGATTCTCATTAATAGCTTGCGTTATTTCGAGCAGCGCTTTTAATTCAAGCTCTTTTCGTTGATAATTATTTTTCTCAGTTTCCAAAATCAAAGCGTGTTATGTGCCATCAGGCCTTTTTTGGTAGCTAAATAATAAAGCGTACTACCTTCTTTTTCGAAGTCAACAGTTCTAAAAATCTCTTGGTCAGGTGATGCCAAGCATTTGATGTATTCTTTTAGATGAAGGGATTTAAGGGTTGAAAGTAAAATACTATCCTCCCAGCCTAGCTGTTCCTTGAGGAAGGAATAATGCTGGACAAAATACAACTCGTCAACTAGATCAAATTCTGGATCGCTCATTTTGATTTTTAATTGCCTAAAATAACATTTCTCTTATTGACCTCTACCTT
>JAHEBE010000226.1 GCA_024642365.1 Algoriphagus sp. | reverse complement strand
ATCGAAACCAAATCCCCAAACCACATATGAGCAGTTTCATGACCAATTAATTTGGCTCTGCTAAGAAGCTCCGTATCTGTAGCATTTGCATCCAAAAACAAAGCAGATTCCCGGTACTGAATTGCTCCGACATGTTCCATTCCACCATATTGGAAAATTGGTATAGTAGCGAAATCTAGCTTTTGAAAAGGAAATGAATATCCAGTGTAGTCTTCCAAAAAGTCAACAGATTTGCTGTGGAGGGAGAATAATTCAGGAATACTTGCCTCAATTTTTTCCTCACTTGTTTCACGGTAAAGCATTTTTTGAGGAATGCCATTGGATGAGGTAGCTGTTTTGAATTTTCCGGCTACAAAAGAAAAAAGGTAAGTGCTTATTAAATCTGATTTGCCAAACTCGTGAATCGTAAATTCACCATCGGATATCTGCTTGCCTTCAAGGCCGCCTGCCAATACCTCCCAGCTATTCGGAGCACTAATGCTCAGGGAATAATTTGCTTTCAAATCCGGTTGATCAAAGCAGGGAAAAAGTGTACTCGCTCGATCAGGAACCAGTAGTGTATAAAGAAATTCGTCATTTCTATTTAAGGATAGGTCACCAGCGACAAATGAAATTTCGACCTGATTTATTCCTTTTACTAAGTGGTCTGAAGAGATGATCAGATGCTCTTGTTCGTGGCGTATTTCAGTTTGCTCGCCATTGACCAAGACGGATTTGATTTTTTCGGACTTTTCGTTAAAATCTAAAATCAGCGGATGTTCGAGATTGGAAATAGTTAATTCAAGTTTTAAAAATGAATCGATTTCTTCAGTTTTATTTCTTGGGATAGAAAAATTTAATGAATAATGGAGATCAGAAATTTGTTGCTTTCTGAATTTTGCAAGTTCAATTGAAATGCCCGGGTCATAAAAATGTTCATCCGAAAGCCTTGAATTGCAAGAAAAGAAAACAAGAATGAGCAAAAGTAGGATTGACAAGTTTTTCATGCCTCAACCTCTATATAAATTCAAGATTTAGCAAGTAAAAATCTTTGAACGAAGGAGGATTGATTTACGAATAGCCAAAAAAACAAAAAGCAGTCCATTTGGACTGCTTTCTTGTGATCCCGCTGGGGCTCGAACCCAGGACCCATACATTAAAAGTGTATTGCTCTACCAGCTGAGCTACGGAATCGAAAAGGCTATAAATTAAAAAGCGGAACGTCATTCCGCTTTGGTAATCAGTTGAGCTAATTAGGATTCTTTCCGAGATTATCGAAAATTAAAACCCTTTCTTAGATCGTTATCTAAGTGATCCTGTCAGGACTCGAACCTGAAACCTACTGCTTAGAAGGCAGTTGCTCTATCCGGTTGAGCTACAGGACCTGGATAAAAGATGATCGAAGTTAGTTTCAAAACTTCGATCATCGATGGTAATAAAGTCGGGGTGGCAGGATTCGAACCTACGACCTCCACATCCCAAATGTGGCGCGATACCGGGCTACGCTACACCCCGAAACTTTCTTTTTAACTCCTTGCGAGTTAATTTAATTGTGATCCCGCTGGGGCTCGAACCCAGGACCCATACATTAAAAGTGTATTGCTCTACCAGCTGAGCTACGGAATCTTATAAATCTGAATTTTTCAGAAATTTTAACCACTTTTCAGTGGTCAAAAAGCTTTCAAAATGGCTCCCTAGGCTTGCTTTTTGCCAGATCATTACCGTTATTGGACTGCAAAAATAAGCGACTCAAATTTAAATGCCAAACCTGAAATCAATCTTTCTCGCAAAACTTTTGATATTTTTCGTTCTGATTTTACAAAGCTTTAATTGTCAGGCAGATGTAGCCAATTTGGCAATTGCGGATTCTTTGTTTAATCAGCGGAGTTATAAAGAAGCGATGGAAATATATCGATCGAATTACCAACAAGGGATTTATTCGAGTTCAATGCTTTTGAAAATGGCATTCATCGAAGAAGGAATCGGGGATAACGAGCAAGCCACGATTTATCTCAGTAAGTATTACGATTTGTCTCCTAATCCTCAGGCCATTACAAAGATTAAGAGTTTGACTGGGCAAGATGTTTTGGTCGGATATGAGGTCTCAGATGCGCAGCGATTTCTAATATTTCTAGCCGAATACAAGGAATACATTGTCGGAGCACTCACATTTTTCCTTTTAGTTTCGATGATCTCAAATTGGTGGACTGGAAGGAAAATTGATAAAAGGGAGTCTTATTGGCCAACTGTTTTTTTGATTATCGTGATTTTTGTGGCCAATAATTTTCTTGAGGGCCCTCGGACCGGATTGATCACCAGCAGCCCTACTTTTATTGTATCAAAGCCTACTGCAGGAGGGGAGTTAGTAGAGCAGGTGGAGCCAGGTCATCGAGTTCGTATTAAGTCCACAAAGGACAATTGGTATGAGATTGAATGGAAAGAAAAACTTGCGTATATCAAAAAAGAAAATGTCACTAGATTATAAAAAAAGGCCTCAATTGAGGCCTTTTAATTTTTAGAGTTTCTTCAACTCGATGTTTCTGTAATAAACAAGATCTCCGTGGTCTTGAAGTGCGATTTTGCCTTTCTTAAATTTCCCGAAACCTGGCATATCTTTAAACTTGCTACCAGCAATTAAAGCTTCCCATTCGGGAGTCCACATCGTGGTACTTACGATTGTTTTGCCATTAAGCACAAGGTCAAGTTTCCCGTTGTCCGCAATAATCTCTGCCTGATTCCATTCATCAAAGGGTTTCACCGGTTCCTCAGCGCTTACGATTAGATCATAAAGATCACCGGCACGGTGGCTGATGATTTTTGCGTCAGGGTGTCCAGCATTATCCAAAACCTGCATTTCAGGACCTGTTTGCCATGGGTATTCATATTCAGGAGATTCGTTGATGAAAAATATGACACCACTGTTTCCATTCTGAGCAATTTTCCATTCGTATTTTAAATGGAAGTTTTCGAATTCTTCATCGGTCACGATGTCGCCACCATCACCTGTTTGCCAGCCATCTTTATTTACTGCATCGAGGTAGATTGCTCCATCTTGAATTTTCCATGCTTTCCCCACTTCTCCTCCGCCGTATTTATGCCAGCCAGTGAAAGATTGCCCATCAAATAATTTAATCCATTCAGATTCCATTGGAGTCTCCATAGCGACCTCTTCAACCTCGGTGGTTTTTTCACCAGCACAGGAAAACGAAAGTCCGATCAATAGTGCTCCAACAACTTTATTTATTCTCATTTTTTATTTTTTAAGTAGTAATACATAGCGAATCATGTCTTTCGCGTCTTCCTCACTCAATCCAGCATGTGGAGGCATTGGGACTTCTCCCCAAACTCCGACGCCTCCGGCGATTACTTTTGCGGCCAACATGGCTACATTTTCCTCAGTGCTTTCGTATTTCGCAGCAACTTCGGCATAAGAAGGTCCAACGATCTTCCGCTCTACCATATGACAAGAAGTACAATCAGAAGCTTTTAGCTTTTCGAGACCTTTGATATAGACTGGGTCGTTTTGATACTTTTCCTCAAGGGTCATTTCTTTAGGAGCTGCTTCAGTGACAACTTCAGCAACAGTTTCTGTAGTTGTTTCGCCTCCACCACATGCAAAAGTCAATCCGGCTAATGCGATCAATCCAAGGTTTAATGGTCTGTTCATTTTCATTTTTTGTGTATTTATTGAGTTTTAAATGCCTAGTATTTTTTTATTAAATGCTTCATCAGCTCCCATTCCGGCAAAATCATCGAATGCTTTCTCAGTTACACGGATAATGTGGGCGTCGATAAAAGGCGCTCCTTCAGCAGCACCTTGCTCCGGATGTTTGATTGCGCATTCCCATTCAAGTACTGCCCAGCCTGAATAATTGTATTGCGAAAGTTTGCTGAAAATTCCTCCAAAATCAACCTGTCCATCTCCTAAAGATCTGAATCGTCCAGCTCGCTCTACCCAGCCTTGGAAGCCCCCGTACACCCCTTGTTTGCCTGTTGGATTGAATTCAGCATCTTTTACATGAAACATTTTAATACGATCATGATAGAAATCAATGAACTGCAGGTAATCCAAACATTGCAATACAAAATGACTAGGGTCATAAAGAATATTCGCACGCTTGTGGCCATTTACTTTCTCCAGGAACATTTCAAAGGTAATTCCATCATGAAGATCTTCTCCTGGATGAAGTTCATAACAAACATCCACGCCGTAAGAATCAAATTCATTTAAAATAGGAAGCCAACGTTTTGCTAGTTCAGTAAATCCAGTTTCAACCAATCCTGCAGGTCGCTGTGGCCAAGGATATACCGTGTGCCACATCAGAGCTCCCGAAAAAGTAGCATGTGCATTTAATCCTAAGTTGCTAGAGGCTTTCGCAGCGTATTTCAACTGTTGAGTGGCCCAAGCGGACTTTCCTTTGAGGTCTCCTTTGAGATTCGCTGGAGCAAAACCATCAAATAGCTCGTTGTATGCAGGGTGTACAGCTACAAGTTGTCCCTGAAGGTGCGTGGAAAGTTCTGTGATTTCCATCCCTGATTCTTTTACTATTCCGGCTATTTCATCAGCGTAGGTTTTACTTTCAGCAGCTTTTTGCAAATCAATCATTCTTGGGTCCCATGATGGGATTTGAACTCCTTTGTAGCCCAAATCTGCCATGTAGGCACAAATGTTTTTGAGACTGTTGAAAGGGGCTGCATCATCCGCAAACTGCGCTAGAAAAATAGCTGGGCCTTTTATTGTTTTCATGAATTTTAGGTTTTTTAGGTTTAACGTTTACTTTTCTACTACAAAAGGAGTCCATTTCAAATCAGAGACTGTGCTTTTTAAGACGTGGTCAATAAAGGCCATTCCCCTGATTCCATCTTCTACCCCGGGATAATCTTCCCACTCCACTTTGGGCTTTTCACCAGCTCGATCAGCATAGATACATCTGGCAAAATTTCGGTAAAGATTCGCGAAAGCTTCAACGTAGCCTTCTGGGTGGCCCGCTGGAGTTCTGGTGTTTTCTTGAGCCAAAGAGCCTAAATAACCAGTTCCTGCTCGGAAAA
>JAHEBE010000225.1 GCA_024642365.1 Algoriphagus sp. | reverse complement strand
TATAAATCCATTTGAAAATTCACATTTTCAGCATTGCAATTTTCCAACAAGTAATCAACCATTGTCCCGCCATTTGCCATCGGCTTAAATTCAAAGTCGTGATTATGGTAAAGCAATTTTAAACCGGCAGCCGTGCATTTTTCACCAAGTGTGTCTAATGTTTTGGCTAATTCTGCCGGGGTGCCTTTCATTCCCATTCCTTCTGGACCGAAAGTAAACATTCCCATCGGCGGTACAGGAATTACAAAATAGGTGATACCTGCTGCCTTTGTATCGGCAATTAATTGGTCCGCATTTTCCATGTTGACCATTCCCATATGGGCACTCATAGCAGTAAGGCCAAGCGATTCTAAATAGGATTTGAAATCTGCTGGAGCCATTCCGTAGAATTTACCATCTTCATAATTTGCAACTTCCACATTTGCATAGCCTGCATCTGCTACAGCTTTTAAAGTGGCTTTCGGATTGATTGCCATCGAGTCCCGAAGTGTATAAAGCGCCAAACCGCCAAATTTAGCTGGAGCTGCCTCCACGACTTCTGTGATTTCTTCAGTTTCAGTTTTTGGACCGCAAGAGAAAAGCACAATAGAGAATATCCCGAATAGGGCTAGGGTTGATTTGAGTAATTTCTTCATTGTTTAGGGTTGAGTTATTAAGATGCACAAAGATAGGCAAAAGGCTCAAAATATGGAATTACAAATCCATGGTTCCTAATGAGAAGTGTTTAATTAAAACCGAATAATAGTGGAAACACAAACACAACGATCAGAGTCCAAATCATATAAATGGGTAAGTAGCTTGCGATCGTCTGACCGACAATAGCCATTTCTTTTTGTTGTTTAAAAACTTTCAATAATGAGCGGAAAACCAGTAATAAATGAACAAGCATTAATAGATTCACCCCTAAAACAGCCAGACGATTGGGGGTAATTCCCCATTCAGAAATTCGGAAAAGAATGGCAGAAAGCGCGATGCAATTGACACAAATCGTGACCGTGGAGAGGCTTACTAATAACCAATAATTCAATTTGCTTTTTTGATCTGAGCTTTCGGCAATTGAGAAGAAAATTAAAGCCATCACTCCAATCAAAAGAAAGTTAAAGAGCATCAAGAATTCGCGGTCATTGTAAGGGTCTTTGCCTGAATAAATAATGGCGAATAAATAGGTGAGCAGCATGACCAATACAAGCGGAGTAAAAATCTTAGCGATTATTGGAGAAACTTTATTGACAAGCTGTGGATTGAAAACAGTCAAATGACTGGCAAGAATAGGAATACTTGCCAAGCCAACAACCAAAATGTTTTGGGAGTAAAATTCCTCAATATTCAATCCGATCAAGTTAAAAAGACCGATGGTCAAGCCAGACAATAGGCCAAAAGAAATCCCTAAAACCACTCCCATAATCACGGTATCCGCATTGAATCGGAGAAATGCCATTCTCAGGTCGAGGTTTCGTAAATCTTGACCGGAAAATGCGCTACCCAACAGCCCCCAAAAAAGTAATGGCAAGTGAATACAAGCCAGAATCAACGTGTCACTTGAAGGGAGGTCAGGAAGCAAATTGATATAAAAGACAGCTACCAAAGAAAAACCCAAAAGTAGACTGCTATGTACCATCCCTAGTCTATTTTTTACAGCAAAATAGAAAATGACAAAGGGGAATACGATAAAGGAAATATTTCTGGGAAAGAAAAAATCTTCGTCAATTGATGCGATATCAGGAATTTTGACAACTATTCCAGCACCGATAGCTAAGCAAAGAACTAGAAGTAAATCTTTGGAAGAACCCCAAGAAATTCCTTCTTGATCTTTTTTAAAATTCAGCCTGGCGTTCCAAAATTGTGCGAGTTCATGTTGACTGATTTCAGGAAATATTTCCTTAAAATTTCTTCTAAATGCAACTTTATCTTGCTGATAAAGAGATTCAAGCGCATTTGGATCGTCGAGAAGTGATTTGATTTTTGAGTTCATAGTGACATGGAGTAGGGTTGAATCGGATGGAAATTATTTCACTTTGAATTACAAAGTGGATGGATAAATTTTTTTAGATATTGTTTTCGTTGATTAGCGCAGAAAGAAAATCGAGGTGTTTTTGAAATGCCAATTTTCCCTCTTCAGTTGCCCTATAGTTGGTTTGTGGTTTTCGACCAATGAATGTCTTTTGCACTCCGATAAATCCTTCATTTTCTAATTTGCGAAGGTGGGTAGCTAAGTTTCCATCCGTGACGTCCATGATTTCTTTGAATGAATTGAAATCAAAAAACTCATTGACCATCAAGACGGACATGACCCGAAGTCGGATTACGTTTTCAAATGCTTTGTCGTAGGTACCTTTCACTTTATCGGTCGTATCGGTAATACATCATGGAACCGTAGACAACATGGAGGACTCCAAATCCCATCGCCCAACATACTAGTCCGAGAGGAGGGAAGAAGGCTCCAATCAATCCTAATAGGATTTGGCCAAGGCCTAAATTTCTGATTTCTCGGAGCGTAAAATGAGACGCACTGATAAGTCCCAAACCATAGAAAATCAAAGTAGCGGGAGCTATTAACCCGTAGCTACTTTCATGGATTAAAGCGAAGCAAAATAAGCCTCCGACCAGAACTGGAAGAAAAAGCGCAACAAGAAAACGCTTGCTTGCTGCGGACCAAAATTGTTGAGACGTACGTTTGCTTTTATTTTGACTGAGTAGATAGGTAGTACCTATGGCTAAAATTAAAACCACTACAGCAACAGCTAGAAGGTAGATCCGCAAATCATCCATTGAATAGGGTTCTATGCCGAGACCATATTCAGTGGAAGGGAAATAAACCCAATACCAAGCGATGCCTGCGCCGGCAAATGCGTAAATGCCTGCAAGGATTCCCGCCATTCCGCTCAAGGATAGAAATCGGGTGCTGCGTTCCATCATGGATTTGATTTCAGCTAATTCTTGTTCTGGTTTTTTCATGTTTTTAAAACTGATTTTTTATCGCCAAATGGAATCGAGTCTTGCTTTCTATTATCTGTCTGTGAAATTTTAAGCATGTGAGATTCCATATTTAAAAGTACTTTGAAATACAAAGTAAAGGAACATTTTTAATTTCCACTTACTTCGAAAAATAATTTTTGTTAAATCCAAACCATTTATGGCTAAACCATATCTCCAATTGGATTGGCTTTGGCTACTTTTTCAGGATTGGGATAATGGATTATTAATTTTATATTGAACATAGTCTCGTTTAATTTTTACCCCAGTTGGTAATTTCTTAGCCGGAAAGCCTAAAATTCGATATGAAACAACAATCCTTAACGATCCTTATTCCTGTCATTCAGGATAAAGTTGATCCTTTGATTAAAGTGCTTGAGGAGGTGAAGTTGAATTCCAAAGACGGAATTGCCAAAGATTTTGATTCCTTAGGGATCATTCATTATGCGAGATGGGTAGTCATCGATCATGGCACATCTTGGATTGAGGATGAAAAAGTACGGATCCCTAAGTTGCTTTTTGTGATAGATTATGATGGGGATGAGATGGAAATGCTGTCCCAACTTTGTCGACAATCTGCAGCCACGCTCGATCTGATTTATTCTTTTTGCGAAGGTTACCAGATGCTAACCATGAAAACTGAAGACACGATGGCAGGGTATCTGGCAATGCATAAAATCAAAGATACGGCGGTCTACATGGGATCTCCAGGGAGATCGGTAAAGCAAATCAAAGAGGAACTACGACTTAGAAATTACATTCGCGATTTTTTAGACTCTCGAACCTGGGTGGACGTCCCAGCTAAAACAGTTCATAAAAAAATTCAAGAGGCAATCCCTAGAAACACCGAATTCACATTCTTGAATGAGGAGAAAGCTTCAATGCCACGAGTGAATTACATCGGGTTGATCTTGGTACTCATAATTGCCCTTGCGCTTCTTCCCGTTATTGTGATTTGGATCCTGATCCTTCATTTCTTCTATGAGAAAAAAGACGAAAATTTCACGATGAAGCGAAGTCAATTGGATGGAGATTATATGACTGAACTGGAAGTTTATGAAGACCATAGTAATCAAAATCAGTTTACCCAGCTCGCCGACATGAAGACAGGCAAGGTGAGATTGATCACGATCAAAGCCATGTTTTTGCTCACAAATCTATTGATCAAGTTGGTGTTTAATCAAGGGAAATTAATGGGTATTCCGACGATTCACTTTGCAAAGTGGGTGCTATTTGATCAGGATACCCGAGTGTTGTTTTTTTCCAATTTCGATGGAAGTTGGCAACAATACCTTGGTGATTTTATTGACAATACTGGATGGGGCTTGACTGGGATTTTTTCGAATACGAAGGTTTTTCCCAAAACCAACTTTCTCATGACAGGTGGAGCTTATCTCGAAGAGAATTTCTTGGCATGGAGTCGAAATTCGGAGCTTGTCACCAACTATTGGTACGCTGCTTATCCTACGCTGTCGATCAAAAATGTCAATAATAACACCAGAATTCGCGTGGGATTGATGAAATCACTCTCTGAAAAGCAAGCTGCTCGCTACCTTAAACTTATTTAAGATCTACCTATGAACATGCTAGAACTCGAAAATATCCAAGGCTATGTAATTCGTGGATATGCCCATATGAAGTATTCGAGGTTTGCCTATATGCAAATCACGGATGCTACTTTGTTTAAAAAGTGGTTGAAAACCTCCTGGTTGAAGATGACTTCAGCCAAGCACATTCATGGCAAAGACGAAATTGCGGAGACTCATTTAAATATTGCATTCACCCACCCAGGATTAAGAGCACTTGGATTAGATGAAGAAAACCTTGCTTCCTTCTCTCGTGAGTTTAGGGAGGGGATCGATTCTCCCCATCGCAAAAGACTATTGGGAGATAAAGGAGAAAGCAATCCGGATAAATGGATTTGGGGGGCCAAAAAAAATAAATCCATCCACCTTTGCCTCATGATTTTTGGCAGAGATAAAGCCGATGAAAATGATTTAGAAAAGGATAAAAAAGTTTGCTTGGATTATTATGTACAGTTAAAAGAAGAGTTTCCTTCTATGGGCTTACAGGAGGTTTATAAGATTGATGGCCAAACCCAACCAAATAAC
>JAHEBE010000224.1 GCA_024642365.1 Algoriphagus sp. | reverse complement strand
CGATTCTAAGTGATGGCCAAAAAGTTGTTTTTGGAGAAATTTCGCAAGATGACTTTGATCGAAAATGTGGACAAAAAGACTTGGAGGGTGAGCTTTACAAACAGATTTTTAACGAACTCAATAATCCTGAGAATCGTGAGGAGATTCATGCTCAATTTCCCAAAAAGTCCATCCACCGTCGCAATACAGGCTATGCAGTTGACGAATTGTTAAAGGCGGAGCTTTTCGAAGGGAATGAAAAATTTAACTTTTGCAAGCTGTTGGCAGGTTCGGAGGGGACATTGGCTTTCACCACCGAGATCAAGATAAGCCTAGATCCACTTCCAGATCCAATTGAAATCGTGGTAGCGGCTCATTTTGAGTCGATCCATCAAAGTATGAAGTCTGCCCAAGTGGCGATGAAACATCCGGCTACTGCAGTGGAACTGATGGATAAAATCATCCTGGACTGCACTAAAGAAAGTATCTCATATGCCAATAATCGCTACTTCGTTGAAGGTGATCCAGAAGCGATATTGATGATCGAGTTTCGGGGAAAAACGCTTGAAGAAGCGATGGCGAAAGGCGAAGCTTTGGTAGCAGATCTACAGAAAGCAAATCTTGGTTATGCCTTTCCAATTATCGAACCTGAAAAAGTGGCGGCTGCCTGGGCGCTTCGTGCAGCTGGTTTGGGATTGTTGGGAAATATCCCAGGTGATCCCAAGGCAGTGGCTTGCATCGAGGATACTGCGGTGGATATCGAAGATTTGGCAGATTACATCGATGAAGTAGATGCGATGATGGATGGATTTAATCAAAAGCCTGTTCATTATGCGCATGCCGGAGCGGGCGAAATCCATCTTCGTCCTATTTTGAATTTAAAAAAACAGGCAGATGTAGAGGAGTTCTATAATATCTCATTGGCTTCTGCTCAACTGGTCAAGAAATACCAAGGTTCACTTTCCGGAGAGCATGGAGATGGTCGAGTGCGGGCGGCTTTTATCCCACTTATGGTAGGAGAAAAGAACTATGAGCTTTTCCGAAGGGTCAAATACACCTGGGATCCTAAAAATATTTTCAACCCAGGCAAAATCGTGGATGCTGCTCCGATGAATAAATTTCTTCGCTATGAGCCAGAAATGAAAACTGCGGAGCCTGATACAATCATTGATTTTTCTGGAGTAGGAGGCATGCTGCGTTTGGCAGAGAAATGCAATGGTTCGGGAGATTGTCGAAAACTTCCAGGATCAGGCGGAACGATGTGCCCATCTTACATGGCTACACGGAATGAAAAAGACACTGTTCGTGGTCGAGCGAATACGCTTCGTGAGTTTCTGACTTTGGATAAAAAGGAAAATGCCTTTGATCATCCTGAAATAAAGGAGGCTTTGGACCTGTGTTTGAGTTGCAAAGGTTGTACTGCTGAATGTCCTTCCAATGTGGATATGGCGAGTATGAAAGCTGAATTTCTATACCAATACCAGAAAACCAATGGAATTCCACTGCGCTCTCGTGCTTTTGCCTACATCAATGAATTAAATGGATTAGGTTCTTTGGTACCGGGGATTGCTAATTTCTTTTTAAGCAATTCTTTGACTGGGGGATTGATGAAGTCGTTTTTGGGAGTGGCTCCGGATCGAAATCTTCCTGAAATAAGTTCGCTCAGCCTTCGGAAATGGTATGCTAAAAACTACGAGTTGATACCCGGAAGTAGTACGCCTATTAAGACCGTTTATTTCTTTGTGGATGAGTTTACCAATCACAATGATACCAAAATTGGGATAAAGGCAATTTCACTTTTGAAAAAGCTGGGCTATGAAGTCAAAATTGTCGACCATGACGAAAGCGGTCGATCGGCTCTTTCGAAGGGACTTTTACCAAAGGCTAAAAAACATGCCGAAGCTAATGTTCGCATTTTTGAAAAATTGATTGATGGAAATACTCCGCTTATCGGTTTGGAACCTTCAGCTATTTTGAGTTTCCGGGATGAATATCCAAAGATTGTTGCTCCGGAACTGGTAGCTGCGGCAAAGAAATTGAAGTTCCATGTCCGATTGATTGACGAGTTTTTGGGTCAGGAGATTGCTGCTGGGAACATCAAATCGGAGTTGTTCACTACCAAAACACAAAAAATTAAATTGCATGGTCATTGCCATCAAAAGGCACTTTCTTCGGTGAATTGGACCCAAAAATTACTTTCCCTTCCAGCAAATTATTCGGTTGAAATCATTCCTAGTGGTTGCTGTGGTATGGCTGGCAGTTTTGGATACGAGGCTGAACATTATGAAGTTTCTCAGCAAGTAGGGGAGTTGGTACTATTTCCGGCCGTAAGAAAGGCAGACGCTGAAACAATCATAGCAGCCCCTGGCACTTCTTGCAGACATCAGATTGCTGATGGGACAGGCAGAAAAGCCAAACATCCTGTGGAGATACTTTGGGAAGCAATCAATCTTTGAGCTGTTATTTCAAAGAAGGAATGGCCCAGAATTCTCTTCGAAAAATTCAAAACACCAATTCACTTTTGAAAAAGGAGAATTTCTTTATTAATAGAGTTTGAGCATGGGGAGTCTCAAACTTTGGAGATTTTATAAATATTCAACCGAAAATCTTTCGTGCTAGGTATTCGATACACCTTGCTGCCAATCTTGCAGTAGCTTGATCTTGGTCGTATTTGGGGTTCAATTCGACTACATCAATTGAAATCAGTTTTTTGCTTGAGGCAATTAATTCAAATACTTTGAAAGCAATGTCCGGACTAAATCCCATGGGCGAGGGTGCGGATACTCCTGGTGCAAATGCGGAAGAGAATCCATCAAGGTCAATGCTTAAGTATACTTTATTGACCGAGTCTAAAAACCAAAGAATTTTCTCCTGAATGACTTCCCAATTATTCATTCGGAAATCCTCCATAGCCATCCACTTGGCATTCACTTGATCGGCTGTTTCAAAAAGCGATCGGGGATTCGCAGCCCGTTGAATTCCCAGACAGAGGTAATGAAATTGAGTAGGGAACTCTTGGCTGAGTTGGTAAAACGGCGATCCAGAATGTCCTTGCCCATTTGCCAATTGTCTGAGATCAAAATGTGCGTCCAAGTTGATGATTCCAAGCTTTTCATTTTTAGACTCCAAATACTGATAGATCCCTCTTCCATGAGCCAACGCTAAATCATGTCCACCTCCTAAAAGAATTGGGAAATGCTTCGAGTGGAGCAGCTTACAAACAGTTTCCGAAATCAAATCATGACTTGCCTCCATCTCCTCAGAAACGGTTGAAATAGTACCATAATCAAAGATTTTGGAATTTTCTTTTAGGTGAAATGCTAATCCTCCCATCACTTTTCGTATCGCATTTGCACCTTCAGCAGTCCCTAATCTTCCTTGGTTTCGTCGGACGCCTTCCTCTCCAGCATAGCCTAAAACTCCTATTTTTCGGACTGATTGATCATCGTCTATTGCTAAATCATTTAATGCAATTAGTGCCTGATGCCAGTATTGGATGGATTCAGCTTTTCTTCCTGTCCATAAGGAGGGATCTGGGTTTTGATGGAGTTGAGTCATGTTTTTTTAGAAAAGTTGATCTAAAATAGCTTCTTCTACTAAGTTAGCCATGGTCACTTTTAAATTGGGACTCCGGTCCATTTCGCGTTGGATGGCTTCTTGTGAACCTGGGTTTCTTGCCCATGCTCTTCTAGCAATTCCATTATTGACATCGTAAAATAGCATGCTTTTTAATTTTTCCGAAGCTTCAACGGAGCCATCCAGAACCATTCCAAATCCGCCATTGATGACTTCACCCCAGCCGACTCCGCCTCCATTGTGAATAGAAACCCAAGTAGCTCCTCGAAAACTATCTCCGATGACATTTTGAATAGCCATGTCAGCGGTGAATCGGCTTCCATCGTATATGTTGCTCGTCTCTCGGAAAGGGGAATCCGTTCCACTGACATCGTGATGGTCTCTCCCCAAAACAATTGGTGCAGAAATTTCGCCAGTTTGGATCGCTTGGTTAAAAGCTTCTGCGATTTTAGCCCTGCCTTCAGCATCGGCGTATAGAATCCTGGCTTTTGAACCTACTACAAGTTTGTTTTGCTCTGCTTCCTCGATCCAAGTGATGTTGTCTTGCATTTGCTGCTGGATAGAGGCTGGGGAATTGGATTTGATTTCTTTCAAAACTTTAGCAGCAATCTGATCTGTTTTTTGCAAATCCAGCGCATCTCCCGACGTGCAAACCCATCGAAAAGGGCCAAATCCATAATCGAAGCACATTGGTCCCAAAATATCTTGAACATAAGATGGGTATCTAAAATCAATTCCATTTTCTGCCATCACTTCCGCCCCAGCACGTGAGGATTCCAGTAAAAAGGCATTTCCATAATCGAAGAAATAGGTTCCTTTTGTTACATGACGATTGATAGAAGCAACTTGTCTTCGAAGACTTTCCTGAACCTTAGTTTTAAATTGTACAGGATCTGCTGCCATCAAGGCATTGGATTCCTCGAAACTTAAGCCCACAGGATAATAACCTCCAGCCCAAGGGTTGTGAAGGGAAGTTTGATCCGAGCCTAATTCCACAAATATATTTTCTTCATCAAACCGCTCCCAGACTTCTACAATATTCCCAATGAAAGCGATGGATACCACTTCTTTGGTTTCTTTGGCCGTTTTAGTTCGAGATACCAGTTCATCCAGATTTTCAACCAACTCATCTACCCAACCTTGGTTGAATCGCTTTCGTGCGGCATTAGGATTTACTTCTGCGCATATTGTAATACATCCAGCAATATTCCCTGCTTTTGGCTGGGCGCCACTCATGCCGCCTAAACCTGCTGTCAAAAATATTTTTCCATTCGGGCTTTCTCCTAGTTTTAACTTTTTTCGGAAAGCGTTCATCACTGTGATCGTCGTACCATGGACTATCCCTTGCGGGCCAATGTACATAAATGATCCTGCTGTCATCTGTCCATATTGGGTGACCCCAAGTGCATTGAATTTCTCCCAATCATCTGGCTGGGAATAATTTGGAATCATCATCCCATTCGTGACCACCACTCGTGGTGCATTTTTCGAAGAAGGGAAAAGCCCCATTGGATGTCCGGAATAAAGATGTAAGGTCTGCTCATCCGTCATTTGAG
>JAHEBE010000223.1 GCA_024642365.1 Algoriphagus sp. | reverse complement strand
TTCAAGTTTACGTCGATACATCTGAATGGTGTTTTCCAGGCCGTAATACAACGCATCGCAAACCAAGGCATGTCCAATGGAGACTTCATCTAGGTAGGGAATGGATTGTTTAAGGAAAGCAAGATTGTAAAGATCTAGATCATGTCCCGCATTTAAGCCCATCCCGAGTTCCCTCGCTATTTCTGATACTTCTACATATGGTTTTACTGCAGCCGCAGGATTTTTATGAAATCCGACGGCATAGGGTTCGGTATATAATTCTACCCGATCCGTTCCGGTAAGTTTGGCAGGTTCAAAATATTTAATCTCGGGGTTGATGAAAATTGAAACTCGGACACCAGCTTCTTTGAGCTCTGCTACGATATCTCGGAGCATGAATTGATGTTTGATCGTATCCCATCCAGTATTTGAAGTAATAGCTGTAGGAGGATCTGGTACCAAAGTAGCCTGAGCTGGTTTTACTTTCTTAACCAAATCCATAAATCGCTGATCTGGGTAACCTTCTATGTTGAATTCGGTAGTCACCACTTTTGACAAATCCAACACATCTTGGTAGCGAATGTGTCTTTCATCAGGTCGTGGATGGACTGTGATTCCTTCAGCTCCAAAACGCTCCGCATCCAAAGCTACTTTGACTACATCTGGATTGTTTGCTCCACGCGCATTTCTCAGCGTGGCAATCTTGTTAATATTTACACTTAGCTTGGTCATATCCGATCTGAAAAGGTATTTTTGAATTAATTAATAACCTTGTAACACAAACTTAGGACTTATGAGTTTAAAGCAGAACATAGAAAGTGAAATTAAATCCGCCATGATTGCCAAGGATAAGACTCGATTGAGTGCCCTTAGAGCAATCAAATCACTGATTTTATTGGAGGAAACAAAGAGTGGTGCGAAAGCTGAAATCACCGAGGATGATGAAATGAAAATTCTTACCAAGGCTGCGAAACAGCGAAAAGACTCCGCGGAAATCTATGAGCAGCAGGGGCGTGCGGATCTATTAGAAGTGGAGTTAGCGGAATTAGCAATCATTCAGGAGTTTTTGCCAAAAGCAATGACAGAAGAGGAAATCACCGCGGCAATCAAGGGAATTATCGAACAAACTGGAGCTAGTAGCCCAAAGGATATGGGCAAAGTGATGGGTGTAGCCAGTAAGGAGCTTGCAGGCAAAGCAGATGGCAAGGTCATTGCTGAGAAAGTGAAAGCACTTTTGAACAGTTAATAGGTGGAAATAGTCGACATCGTCATATTAGTAATTCTAGGCATTGGTGCTTATGAGGGATTCAAGCAGGGATTCCTCATGAGCATCGTTGGCTTAGTGGGCTTTGTGGTGGCGGTGATCCTTGGCTTTTATTTCATGGATTCCATGGCTGATTGGTTGTCCGAAAATGTAAAAGAAGTCAACTTAGGCTACCCGATTACAGGGTTCCTAGTTATTTTTTTAATCAGCATGATTTTAATTCGAGTCGTTGGTTGGATCCTTAAAAAAATGATGGACCTGATCTTACTGGGTGGGCTTGATAGTGCCGCTGGGGGAGTTTTGGGAATCGTCAAAGCTGGATTTTTTATCAGCTTGTTTCTTTGGTTTACCAATGAATTCAAAATGGAACTTCCGAAAAAGTGGCTTAAAAACTCAGAGACTTTAGGTTACATAAAACCGATGGCACCAGCGGTGATTGAAGCGGTAGAGCCATTTTTTCCTAAAGTTGGGAGTACCCGATCCAAGGTGGAGGATTTCGTAGATAATCTAAAAGAAAAAGTAGAAGAGGAGCTGTAAATCGCTTTTCCTTATCTCAGGTCAATTACTTCTATTCCAGGATGCTGTTTCACATCGAAGCTGAAATAATTTGCTGCTAGGCTGACATTGGTTTTTAGATTTGTAAAAGCATAGGAAAATACGCCGCCTTGCCCATCATACATTTCCCAACCTAGTAAGTTGTTTGTCGCTTTTTCGATTCGCAAAGTAACTTTCTCAAACGGAGCACCAGCCTTGATCGCTGTGAGTTCTACCAATTGAGCTGTCTTACCTTGAAATTGTTTTTCACCAACTAATTTGTAATTGTAGCCTGACTCATACATTCGGTAAATGTTGGATGGAGTAAGTTCCCCTTCCATTTGAGAGGCATCATTAATTGTCACTTCCTTATAGGTTCCTGTTTGGATAAAAGTCCAGACAGTTTTGGAATCATTGAAGATCTCTTGGTCTGGAAGCTTTAATCGGTATTGTTCTCCTTTCACTGCTATTTCGCCTGTTTGACGGTCAGAAGAGCCGGAGTTGTCTTGAAATGTGAAGTCAAAGCTTGCAGTAAAGCCATTCATGGCTTGAAACTTTTTGCTCATTCCATCCAAAATGACTTTGGCTTTAGGATCTTTTTGGGCTGCTGCTTCGAAACTGAATAATACAAAAAGGAAAAAGGAAACTACTAGGGTGATATTTTTCATGGAAGAAAGCTGTTGGAACTAAGAAACAGCTCCTACAAACTATTCAATAACCGTTCCAAACTGGCATCATCCTGAATGAGGACTTCTCTTGCTTTGGACCCTTCAAATGAGCCGACAATGCCTGCTGCCTCCAGCTGATCAATGATTCTTCCTGCTCGGTTATATCCCAATTTTAGCTTGCGCTGAATAAGTGAGGTACTTCCCTGTTGGTGCATGACGATCAATCTCGCTGCATCATCAAACAAGGGATCTCGATCCGAAAGGTCTACTTCACCCACTCCGCTATTGCCTTCCTCGCCTTCAAACTCAGGGAGCAGGTACGCATCGGAATAGCCTTTTTGTTCTCCAATCCAATCGCAAATGGAATCCACTTCAGGAGTATCAAGAAACGCACATTGGATTCGTGTAATTTCTGAGCCATGAGAAAGGAGCATATCACCCATTCCAATCAATTGATCCGCTCCTCCTGTGTCTAGAATGGTTCTGGAGTCTATTTTTGAGGTAACTCTGAAGGAAAGTCTCGCCGGGAAATTCGCCTTAATAATACCCGTAATTACATTGACAGAAGGGCGCTGAGTGGCGACTACCAAGTGAATACCAATCGCTCTGGCCAGCTGTGCCAATCGGGCAATTGGACCTTCGATTTCTTTGCCAGCGGTCATCATCAAGTCAGCCAATTCGTCAATTACGAGGACGATGTAGGGCATGAAATAGTGCCCTTTTTCCGGATTCAACTTGCGTGCAATGAATTTTGCATTGTACTCTTTTAGGTTTCTTGCACCTGCTTCTTTCAATAAATTGTACCGATTATCCATCTCGATACAAAGTGAATTGAGCGTGTAGATTACCTTCTTGGTATCGGTAATAATCGCCTCCTCAGATCCTGGAAGTTTGGCTAAAAAATGACGTTCAATTTTATTAAATAACGTTAATTCAACCTTTTTCGGATCTACCAACACAAACTTCAACTGTGAAGGGTGCTTCTTATAGATCAAAGAGGCAAGGATCATATTTAATCCTACAGACTTTCCTTGACCAGTCGCTCCTGCCATTAAAAGGTGAGGCATTTTTGCAAGGTCAGCGACAAATACTTCATTGGAAATGGTTTTCCCCAAAGCAATCGGAAGATCTTTATCCGATTTCATAAATTTCTCTGTACCCAAAACGGCGCGAGCTGGAACAAGCTCCCGATTTTTATTTGGAACCTCAATACCGATTGTTCCTTTGCCTGGGATAGGAGCAATAATACGAATCCCAAGTGCTGCTAAGCTTAGGGCAATGTCATCCTCCAAATTTTTGATTTTGGAGATTTTAACACCTGGTTCCGGGACAATTTCATAAAGGGTAACCGTAGGTCCAATGGTAGCCTTGATCTCTTGAATTCCGATTTTGAAATTCTCAAGGGTTTCTACAATCTTGTTTTTATTGTCCTCCAACTCTTGCCGCGTGACGGTGACTTTTTGGACATCGTATTCGTTGAGTAGATCCAGGGTTGGATATTTATACTTCGGCAGGTCCAATGTCGGATCATAGGCATCCAAGTTCTCTACTTCTTCTGCGGTCTTCTCTTCTCCAATTGGTTTTGTGACTGAAAAATTCTTGTCTGAAGTGACTAATTCGGCATCGAGTTCATCAAGGATATTTAATTGAGGAACTTCTAGAGGAAGTGGGTTTTTGGATTTTTCCGGTTCTAATTTAACTTCCTCTTCACTGCTTTTAATGGTCCAATCACTCCCATCGTCGTCGATATCATCTAACTCCTCTTCAGCATCTTCTAGCTCATCTTCATCCAGAAAAGGATTTTTCGCTGGGCCTGAATTTTCCAGAATTGGCGCTACATCCAAGTCATCTCCTGATTTTGAGCTGAACCATTCAAGTTTGTCAATGTCGAAATAGAAAATCACAAAAATCAGCAAGGAACCTCCTAAAAGAATGAATGTGCCCCAGCTGAGAAAATCAGCAGAAAGTTTTGCCAACTCGTATCCAAATCCTCCGGAGAGGAAACTCCAATACGAATAACCTTGAATTAAAATGACCACATAGCCCGTCAACAACCCTAACCAGAAAGTAAAGAAAAGTGCAAAAGTGGTATAGCGAGTCAAGGAAACCAGTGAAACCTTGAATGTCCATCTGAACCCCAAGAAAAATAAGAATGGGGGAAACAAGAATGCTGCAATTCCAAACCAACGATAAATCAACCAATTAGAGGCTTGAGCCCCCAAATAACCCAGCCAGTTTGTAGTTTCTTTAGCGGTATCGCGGATAGCCTCGTCCGGATTATTCATGACCAGACTTTGATCTGTCGGCCCATTGAGTAGGTAGGAAATAAATGCTACTGCGAGGAATATGGATGCGGAAATCAAAATAATTCCCAATGTCATGACCAGTTTATTACTCTTCAAACTGCCAAATGAAAATGAGGGGCCGCTAGGCTTTTGATCCTTTTTTTTGGAGTTTTCTCCTTTTTTCCGAAAAGTATTTGTCTTGGGTGAATTGGTGGCCATGTATGCGATTCAAATCCGATTTTAAGATAAGATTAATGAAAATAGATTGATAATTTATCTTGAAAAATAAGCCAGTAATCCTTTCTTAATCTTTTTAATCAAACTAGGACCCTCATAAATCATGCCCGAGTAAACCTGAACTAAGCATGCCCCTGCCTTTAGTTTTTCAATTGCATCTGCGGCTGAATAGATTCCACCTACTCC
>JAHEBE010000222.1 GCA_024642365.1 Algoriphagus sp. | reverse complement strand
AAAGCAAAAACGCAACAAGCACTTAATGAATATTTAAGTCTGGTAGTAGATAATTTTATTGCTAGCCTGAATTAACCTAAGGGGATTCACTTTTTAATAAAAAAGCCCAACCAAAATGGTTGGGCTTTGTGTTTTAATTGATATCTACATCTATTGTATTGTCATCTGGAATCCGATCAATCAATTTATTGAGCGGATCGATTCCGGCTTTTGCAGGTTCCCCTTTGACTCGAACTGTTATCGTCGACTCCCCAGGTTTGATTTTATATTTAGCCAAGTAAAGTGGGTTTACCCGATCTTTTCCCTGTTCATCTTTATCGTCCGCTGCGAAAACTCCAATATCAATATAGTCTCCGGCATATTCTGCAGGGGTTTCCATTCCAGATCCATCGGCATAGAGCTTTTGAGAGCTCAGATTGATGGTCACGTCATATTCACCCTCAGCGATTTTCTTAGCAGTGACTGTACTGGCCTTGTTGTCATATAAGGTAATTTTGTTCCAGGTATCGTCAAGGTAATACTTCAGGCTATCCGGAGTTTTGGCCAAGAGGTGTCGATATAGGTCAGAACTTCCAGGGAAAGGCGGCGCCTCACGCAATCCAAATTCCTTGTTGAAATTATATAGCGCCGAATCGATCGCTTCTGCCCCAATTAAATCCCGCAAGCCATATAGAATCAAACTTCCCTTATTATACCATTGGTAAGGGCGGTTGCAATTGATAAAGACATTTTCCTTTTTGGCCTCAGAGGATCTGCCACGGAGGTAATCATCCAATTCATCTTTGAGGAATCGCTTCATGTTTTCTTTTCCATATTTTCGCTCTGATAGGATCAAAGCCGAAAACTCGGCCAAAGCCTCTGAAGTTAGATTTGCACCTCGGGTATAATTTGGAGTAATCTGATGTCCCCACCATTGGTGAGCTAGCTCATGTGCAGTCACATAATAGACGTAGTCGAAACTATTCGGGTCAGAGAAATCTGCGATCCAGCCAAAGCTTTCCGCGAAAGGAACTGTATTTGGAAATGACTGCGCAAAACCCGCATAGCGAGGGAATTCCAAAATCCGCATTTGCCGAAACTGGAAGTCTCCATACGTATCAGAGAAGTACTTCAATCCATCTTTATAGGAATCGACAAATCGTTGAAGATTATATTCGTGACCCTTTTGATAGTAGATTTCAATATCCACTTCCTTACCGGATGAAAGCTGAGCTTTGTCTCGTAGCACTTCATATTCGGCAGAAAGCACTGAGAAAAATGATTGAATCGGAGTGTCTTGAACATAGTGAAAATAGCGTCGACCATCTTCTTCCCATTCTTTCTGTAAGTATCCAGGTGCTATCGCAATCTGGCTCGGGATGGTACTTACAGTAGCTTCAAACTGAACCAAATCTGCTTCATCTGCGAATAGAAGCGTATTTCTGCCATATGGATCATCATGAGGAGGAAGATCTTCAAGCTTTTCAGGAAGATCATATTCTCTTCGTTTCTCATCACTGTTCAATTCACCTCCTGCTGAATACCCGATTTCAGGCATCCCACCAGCGATAAAACTTCCATTGTGGACCAATTCACGACCAAATCCGCTGTTAGGAAACCCATCATTGATGACTTTGCTTTTGATGACAAGTTCTAGTGTGTCACCTGGCATCATCGTTTGAGGAAGCGCCGTAATTCGATACCATTCTCGCTCCTCTTTTTTCCCAAAAATCTGAAACTTTGGAGCATCATAGGACAATGGGAAACGGTAAGGAAGTTCTGCCCCTTGGTAAAGAATCTCAAAATCCGTCAAGCTGGTGCTATTGAAGTGCACTGAGTCGATTGGTTCATTTGTTTTGTTGACCATCTGCACCTGAGCCTCGAAATAGGCATCTCGCTCCAAGGGATAGAGATCTGCCTTAAGATTGACTTTCGTAATTTTTGGCTGAGGGATAAATTCATACTGCTTCAGTTGCTTCTCATATGCCACCTGCCGCAATTCTCCTTCGTCGCTAGTTTGATAGCTATTTTCATAGACGACCGAGTTGAATATATACCCGCCTGCCAGCAATCCGATGATCAAAAAGGCATAAGAGGCTAAAGTGGTTTTATTCCCCATTCGTCCTTTGGCAGAATTCCAACGGCTTTTGAAGGAGTCTTCCGTACCTCGACTGTAAAATATGCTGAAGAAAAGAATCAAGAATAGCCCAATCGAAGTCCAGTATAAATTGAACCAAAACAAAGGCTCAGCAAAATGACCTAGTCCATTCATATCACTCCAGCGATAGCCAGGCTTATAGGAAAAGAAAAAGAGGTTGAAATCGTAGCCGGCAAAATCCCTGAAAATGATCATTACTAACCAGATCCCGATTGCAGCAGCATGTCCAGCAAACTTATTGTTTACAAAAAGATGCACGGCAAATACCAACATCACCATTTGCAGGTAATCTGGCAGGGAAATCAAAAAGCTATCCACTAGATAAATTCCCAACTCATAATTGAAATAGCCTTTCAGTGTCTGTACAATCAAGCCAACAACGATTGGAATGATAGCAAGCATCAAACAGATCAGGGCCATTCCACCAAACTTTGATGCGATGACCGTTCCGTCCTTGACAGGAAAGGTGTCGTTGATCACAGAATAGCCAGATGAGCGATCTCGGTGGAGGGTCTCGCCAGTAAAAAACACGATGATGATGAATACAAATAGATTGTAATCGAAGGTTTTGTATTCCATCAGGAATGTGGTCACTGGGAAATTTGGAACGCTATAAAGTGTGTTTCCAATCCAAAAGTCCAAAATCAAAAAGACCAACCCACCTAGCAAAATAGATTTGAAGTAGATGTCTTTAAAGATATTTTGAAATTCAATTCTGGTCAGCGTTTTAAAGCTTGCCCACTGATATCCGCTGCCAAAATCGGTAATCACTTTACCCAATTTTCCAGCGATACTTACCTCTTCTTTATCTTCTTTTTTCGATTTTTTCTGGGTGGTTTGGAAGAAATAGGTAAAGCTAAATCTCCAGTAGGCAGCGATAAAAAACACTAACCCTACACCTGCCCACAGCAATCTATTGATCAACAAATTTCCCTGAACGGGTAAGATAAAGCTGTTTTGCTCGAACGGAGTTAGGTAGCGCGTTTGATAGAAAAATGTGTTCAACCCAAATGGATCCATGATCTCCACCAAGTTTCTGTTCTCTATATCCTGCGCCAGGAAATTGGCAAGTAGGTAAATGATAAACACGACGATACCCCCCGAATAGATCGATTTGATGTTTCGGGTGAAAACAATCAAAGCAAAAAACAAGGCTCCTGCCAACCATAGATTAGGTAGCAAAAGTGTAGCCCAAGGATGGATGTAATTGATCAGCACATTTGGGCCATAGCGAAGTGGATCCGTCCCAAATAATGGACCCAATAAGGATCCCAAATAAATCCCGAGAATAGTTCCTAACGAGATAAACAACAAGGTCACAAACGAACCCCAAAATCTTCCCATAAAATAGGCGAATTTGGAAATCGGATAGCTGAACAGAAATGTTCCCGTCTTGTGTTCCAAATCCCGATATATGGGAACTCCCATCACTGCTGAGGCGATTAGAATCCCGAATATGGATACTAGTAAAATCAGATTAGCAATCACAATCGGTGCATTGTGAAAGACCTTTTCAGAAGCTGGTGAATTACCAAAGCCAATCAAAAGCAAAGGCACAATCATTAGCATCGCAAAATAGATATAGGTCGCAGGCCGACTGAATCTATATTTCAGTTCAAAAATGAAAATATCTAAAAACATAGCTTGGGATTATATCGTGATTGGATCGACTTTCTTCGAGATATAGCTAAAGTATACATCCTCCAGGTCGCCCGGAACCGCTATAAATCCTGCTCCTGGATCAGTTTCGCTTTCGATCCGCAGGCTAAGTTTTCCCTCCAAAAGTTTAGTGGAAATCACTTGATACTCATTTCTGTATTTATCCAGCTCAGTTTTATCGATGGATTTTTTATAGATTTTTCCCTGAACAGCAGCGATGCCTTCGGCTGGCTTTCCTTGCATCAATACCTCCCCTTGGCAAATGATCGCCATATTAGAGCAAAGGGTATTGACATCTTCTACGATGTGTGTGGAAAGAATCACGACCGTGTTTTCGCCGATTTCTGAGAGTAAATTATAAAAGCGGTTTCGCTCAGATGGATCCAAACCTGCCGTAGGCTCATCGACAATGATTAAAGAAGGGTTTCCAACTAACGCTTGCGCAATTCCAAACCGTTGACGCATTCCGCCCGAATAGGTTCCCAAACCCTTTTTTCGATGGCTAAAAAGATTGACTTTATGGAGTAAGTTGTCCACCAAATCCTTTCGTTCGGCTTTATTCCCCACACCTTTCATCTGCGCAATGTGGTCAAGCATCACTTGTGCATTAATCCGAGGATACAATCCAAAGTCCTGAGGTAAATATCCTAACCGTTCTCTAACCGCCTGTTTGTCTTTCAAAACATCGAGTTGGTCCAGATGAATACTACCGGAGTCAGGATCTTGGAGAGTAGCGATGGTTCGCATTAAAGTGGATTTGCCTGCTCCGTTTGGTCCGAGCAAGCCAAACATTCCCTGTGGAATAGTAAGTGAAATGTCATTCAAAGCCTTCACACCATTGGAATAGGTCTTTGATAGATTTTTGATCGTTAGCTGCATTGATATAGTGGTTTTTAGTGAAAAGTTAAATTCCTCAACGGATGATTTCCTGTGCCCGATATTGGACAGGGCTACTTCCAAGATAAGAAATTGTTTTTTAACTGATTATCTCTTGGAAAGTAACTCAGAATTAAAGGTTTTGTGGATTTGTTGAAAAAAAGTCACAGATATCCGATCTTCGAATTTCAGACGTATAATCCTATCTCAATGAAATTTTCGCTAATCAGCCCCATTCTTTTTATAGTTTTCATTTCACTATTTTCTTGTGAAAGAGTCCAGTTTGAAAAGGAGTCGGGGACTTTGGAAGCCTTTGCAGAAATGGTTCAGGCGGGAGTGAAGCCTTTGGCACTTAGTCATCCGATGACTTCTGCAGAACTAGAGCTTTTCTTACCGGAAGCGAAGCGATTAGCTGAAAAGTATGACGTTTCAATCTATCGAGAGCCCAAATTATTGGCCACGGACTTGTTTGATTCTACGATCGTAGATGGGAAGGAAGTGTTGATTT
>JAHEBE010000021.1:17729-20069 GCA_024642365.1 Algoriphagus sp. | reverse complement strand
ATCGGGACATGGCTGCCTCAGCGGCTATAAAATCTTCTTGGGAAAGCTTTCCCATTTTGAATTCTTCTGCAAATCTCCAAACGTCTGAGGTACCGATTTTTTTTCCTTTAAATCTACCTACCAGCATCGGACCTCCCGATACTACCAAAGCAGGAATATCAACGGAAGCTGCTCCCATGACCAAAGAAGGGGTAGTTTTGTCGCAGCCACACATCAGAACCACTCCATCCATTGGGTTGGCTCGGATGCTTTCTTCCACATCCATAGAAGCTAGATTTCGGAAAAGCATCGCGGTCGGTTTGATGGAGCATTCGCCGAGTGACATCACCGGAAACTCCAGTGGAAATCCACCGGCCTCCCAAATTCCGCGCTTTAATGCTTCAGCCAAATCTCTAAAATGAGCATTGCAAGGGGTGAGTTCAGACCAGGTGTTGCAAATACCGATGACCGGCTTGTCTCCTTCAAATAGGTGGTGCGGGAATCCCTGATTTTTCATCCAAGAGCGGTAAATGAATCCGTCTTTTCCAGTTCTTCCGTACCATTCTTGGCTGCGTAGTTTCTTTTTAGTCATAGGTATTTAGGGTTGAAAAAAATTCAGTCAAGAAGTTACCAAAAAAAATGAAAAAATTGGGGAGACTTTTGAAATTGGGTAAATGGTCAAGCCCAATGGAGACTTATTCCTGGTTGATTAGATTTAAAGTCGACTCTAGGGCTTCCAAATCAATTGTAAAGTTTGAGGTGATCGTATCAGCGCTTTCTCCCTTATTCAAAGTGTAATAATAAGACAAGCCTAAAGCTGCTGACATATTGAAATAGCATTGGGTTTTTGCATCATTTTCATTTCGAAGTTCCAGTACTTTTGCGCTAGGGGGAAGGAACAGCATATTTGTTAGCGCAGCACCGTGAAGGGAGATCAACAGTTTGCTCTCTGACATCAATTGAATTTGTTGGCTTAGGTTGAGGTTTTCAGCATAGACAACTTCAATTCCCTTTTTCTGTAATAAAAGTTCTACTTGGTTTTCATTGTGGGCTTTTCGTTTTTCGGCTAATTTCCTACTGATGTACACCTTACGCCAAGGCGCTTTTTTTGATTCGAGCGAAAGGATCTCTCTCGTTTTTTGAGTGAGTGGGCGATTGAAATTAGGAAACGGAGCAGTTCGTGCAGTAAGAATCAAAGTGTCCACATGGAGATTTTGATTTGATTTGAAGTAGATCACATCAGCACCCATCAGGGCAAGCGATTGACCAACATAGCTTAAACTTTGATAAGAATAGGGCAATAAAATCGGGGCTTTCGGGGCTCGATCCCAGCCTTCCCAGATTCTTGGAAGACAATCAGCCATCCAATGGAAATAATTTGCACTCCATTCGTCAATCACCCAAAGTCCTAGAGGGATCTTCCGCCAAGATTTTGCCACGCAATTTACCGCCCGTTTCGCAAACTGGAGTTTGCCTAAACCCGCAACGTGTGTGAATTGTGAATAGAATTTTAGTTCACCTGGTGCGAAAACAGTATCCTGCAAGACCCAGACATTTTTTAAATGAATTGGAAATTTTCTGGCAAAAGAAACTTCTAAAGAATCCTGAAATAAGGGTAAATCCTTGGATTCTAAATTTACAGGTAGCGGACGCTGGACAGTGATTTCTTGGCGCACAGAAAAATGTTTTAAAAAAAAGGGAGGGATGATCCCTCCCAACTACTTATGGAATCCGTTCGATTTTAGCGCCTAAGGCATTTAATCGCTCATCAATATGTTGATATCCTCGGTCGATTTGTTCGATATTATCGATCACCGAAGTCCCATTGGCAGATAAAGCTGCAATTAATAACGAAACTCCAGCCCGAATGTCGGGGGAAGTCATTCGAATACCTCTTAACGGATATTTGCGATCTAATCCGATCACCGTAGCGCGGTGCGGATCGCAGAGAATGATCTGCGCTCCCATATCTATCAGTTTATCTACGAAGAACAACCTTGATTCAAACATTTTCTGGTGAACAAGGACCGTTCCTTTAGCTTGAGTAGCAGTCACTAAAATAATCGAAAGTAAGTCAGGGGTGAATCCAGGCCAAATTTGATCCGCTACGGTCAAAATTGATCCATCGATAAACGTTTCGATTTCATAATGCTTCTGAGCAGGAATATGAATGTCATCACCTCTGAATTCCAGCTGGATTCCCATTCTTCGGAACGTTTCCGGGATAATTCCCAAGCGATGTATTTGACAATCTTTGATGGTGATTTCGGATTGGGTCATTGCCGATCAATGATAGCAACCCAATAGAGGAATTGGGAGATTCGCTTGAAGTAATTCCATTTCTTCGATCAATCCAAAGCC
>JAHEBE010000021.1:0-17719 GCA_024642365.1 Algoriphagus sp. | reverse complement strand
TCTTTGATGGTGATTTCGGATTGTGTCATAGCCGCTAGGCCGATAAATGAACCGATCTCAATCATGTCAGGAAGCATGGTGTGATCCGTGCCGCCCAGTTTTTTCACACCTTCGATATTCAATAAGTTGGATCCAACACCAGTGATTTTTGCCCCCATCCGATTGAGCATGTCACAGAGCTGCTGTAAGTATGGCTCGCAAGCGGCATTGTAAATGGTAGTTTTCCCTTCTGCCATGACAGCTGCCATGACAATGTTTGCAGTTCCTGTGACAGAAGCTTCATCCAATAACATGTAGGCTCCTTTGAGATTTTTTCCATCAATGTGGAAAATCTCATTGGCAGCATCGTAATGGAATTTTGCTCCCAGTTTTTGAAAACCAAAAAAGTGAGTATCCATTCTTCTACGACCAATTTTATCTCCTCCTGGCTTGGAAAGTTTTCCTGTTCCAAATCGAGCCAATAGCGGCCCCAGGATCATGACGGATCCCCGAAGCGCAGATGCCTTTTTCAAAAAATCCTCTGTTTCCAAGTAATCAAGATTTACCTGATCCGCTTGGAACGAATACGATTCAGCCCCAAGTTTTTCTACTTTCACCCCCATGTCACTGAGCAATTCGATCAGTTTATTGACATCTCGAATATTCGGGATTTTGTTGATGGTGATTTTCTCCGAAGAGAGGAGGACTGCACAGATAATTTGTAGGGCTTCATTTTTTGCTCCTTGGGGAATTATCTCACCCTTAAGTTTATTTCCGCCAATTACTCGAAATGATGCCATTAGTTTCTACGTTTTTTGTGTCCGCCATTTCTACGGTTTTTATTATGACCGCCATTTCGTTTGTTTTTCCCAGGAGGGTCTACTGCGATAGGAAGTTTGAAATCTCTACGGGTATTAGATTCAAAAAGGCTGTTCTCTTTCACCTTTTCAAGGTCTATGTGAAGTTTGCCTTTCGAAAGCGTTTTGATGTCATCGAGGATAATCCCATCATCGAAATTGTCTCTGTTCCAAGTTGAATGAAAACTTCGCATCAGCTGTCCGATGTAAATGATCGCAGTTTCCTGCTCTTCATCGTCTTCGATTTCGACTGCTTGTTCGATTAGTTTTTCAATATTTCTACCGTAATGCTTGAATTTGATCTCTCCTTTTGGATAGCCGATCGGCAAGGGTTTTTTGCCCAACAATTCCTTTTCTGGCATAGGATAGGGAGCATCCACATCTAATTTGAAATCAGACATGATGTAAAGGTCATCCCAAAGTTTTTGGTCATTTTCCTGTTTCCAAGTCGGGTTTAATTGCTTGATAATTTCAATTGCCGTAAATGCACTTTGAGTCCGCTTTTCCCGATCTTCGATTCCGGTGATGTGATCGACTAAGCGCTGGATGTTTTTGCCGTATTCTTTCAAAATCTTGTGTTTGTAAGGTTTTTATGCTCAATAAGCTGGCCTCGTGTTGTGTGTCAAAAGGTAATGAAAAAAATTACCAAAGGTCAAGGCCGCTCTGATTAGTCTATAATTCTGAGCTTTGCAAAGCTAAGTAATAATGTTTTCTCTCCAAAATGCTCGAATTCAATTGTAGCTTTTCGGTTAAGTCCTTCAGTTTCAATTTTTTTAACCTTCCCGAAACCAAATTTCGGATGCTCAACCAATTGCTCGGCCTGTAGATTGTTCGTGTTTGAAGGCTTGAAATCAGGGCTTGGCGTATGCAGCTTCATGCTGCTTACTGGCTTACTAATCGGCTTCTTTTTGATACCGATAAATCCCGAACTCCCTGGTAGACCTTCTGGACGAAAAGCTCCAGGCATATCTCGGGAGCTCATGCGTTTGTTGATTTTTATACAGTTGGCCTCAACTTCCTCTAAGAACCTACTTGGCTCACAATTCAACAATCTACCAAATCGATAGCGAGTCAATGCATATGTGAAATAAAGCTTGTCCATGGCTCGAGTCGTCGCTACATAAAAAAGCCTTCGCTCTTCTTCCAAATCTTCACGGCTTTGCATCATCATTTGGGAAGGAAAGAGGTCCTCTTCCATTCCCACGACAAAGACCTGCTTAAATTCCAATCCTTTTGAAGAGTGAATTGTCATCAGGGTTATGGCGTCGCTGGTGTCTTTGTCACGGTCATTGTCTGTCAGAAGGGCGATCTCTTGAAGAAAAGCTCCAAGGCTTTTATCTGTTTCTCCTGTGCTGTTGGGTTCTGGGCTGTCTACAAATTCTTTGATTGCATTCAGTAATTCCTGCACGTTTTCATAGCGGTTGAGTCCTTCGATGGTTTTGTCCTCATACAATTCCCGCAATAGTCCACTTTGCTTGGCAATATAATTGGCCACTTCAAAGGCATCTTTTCGCTCAATTTCGATCTGAAAAGCTTTGATCATAGTCGCAAAATCCATCACCAATCCACCAGCTCTTCCGCCAAGGAAACTTGGGCCATTTTGAACCACATCCCAAAGTGGAGTGTCATGGTCGTAGGCTGCAACCAATAATTTATCCACAGAGGTATTGCCTATCCCTCGCTTCGGATAATTGATGATCCGCTTGAAAGCTTCCTCATCCATGGGATTGACAGCAAATCGCATGTAAGCCATGAGATCCTTGATTTCCTTCCGTTGGTAGAAAGATAGGCCACCGACAATTTTATAAGTCAAATTCATTTTCCGAAGTGCTTCTTCCATCGCTCGCGATTGGGAGTTGGTTCGGTAAAGGATTGCGAAATCGCTATTTTGAAGTTGCTTGTTGTTTTTCTCTTCAAAAATGGTGGAGGCTACTAATTTCCCCTCCTCATTATCCGAGGATGCTTTGATCAGTTCGATCAGATCGCCTTCTGGATTAGAGGTCCAGACTACTTTTTTGAGTTGCGCTTTATTCTTATCGATGATCGAATTTGCTGCCTCTACAATTGTCTTGGTGGAGCGGTAGTTTTGCTCCAGTTTGACCACAAAAAGGTCCGGGTAGTCCTTTTCAAAATTGAGAATGTTTTGAATATCTGCCCCCCGAAAGGCATAAATACTTTGCGCATCATCGCCTACGACGCAGATGTTTTGGTGGACTGCCGCAAGTTTTTTTGTAATCAGGTATTGAGAGAGGTTGGTGTCTTGAAACTCATCCACCATCACGTAGCGAAAGCGCTGTTGGTATTTATTCAGCACGTCGAGGTGATCTCTGAAAAGCACGTTGGTATTGAATAACAAATCATCAAAATCCATTGCGCCAGCTTTGAAGAGCCGGTCTTGGTATTTTTGATAAATCTCCCCCATTTTAGGTTTCATGGCAGCCTCATCGTCAGCTTTGACAAAGGGATCATTTTGATAAGCTTGCCAAGAAATTAGTCTGTTTTTAGCACCCGAGATTCGGGAAAGCACAGCATTGGCTTTGTATACTTTGTCATCCAACCGCATTTCTTTGACGATGGTGCGAATCAAGGACTTGGAATCATCAGCATCGTAAATAGTGAAATTGGACGGGTAACCAAGCTTTGGAGCTTCCACTCGAAGGATTTTCGCAAATACGGAGTGGAATGTCCCCATCCAAGTATTCCGTGCTTCCAGGCCTGCCAGCGACTCGATCCGATGTCTCATTTCCGCTGCAGCCTTATTAGTAAAAGTCAAGGAAAGAATATTGAAAGCATCTACCCCTTTGGCATAAATCAAATGTGCTATTCGATAGGTGAGCACCCGAGTTTTACCAGACCCGGCACCGGCAATGATCATAAGCGGTCCTTCGGTCCGTTCTACAGCTTCGCGTTGTTCGGGGTTGAGTTTATCTAGGTAATCCATTTTCAATTTATCGTTCCTTCAGCAGGGTACTGCTTGTTAATTATTCGTTTTAAAAATTGGTTCAAATCTTCCAGCGCTTATGACTCCACAGGTAGAGGTCAGGTTGGGCTCGAATATTTTCTTCTAGCATTCGGCAAAAGCTATCTGTGATGCTATGTGCTGCATGAGCTTCATAGGGAGGCGCTGCCAAAGGAATAAATTCATAATGGTAGTAGCCCCGTTTTACTTTTTTAAGCCTTCCATAATGAACTGGTAAATTCATTTTCTTAGAAAGGAATTCTGCCCCTTCAAAAAAAACTGCAGGTCGATTTAGAAAATCACGCTGGTATCTTTTTTCTGCCGCCGGGGGCCTTTGGTCAGAACCCAAAAGTACAATTCTTGCCTCTTTGCCTAAGGTAAGCATAGCTCTTCGAAACTCTCGCTTCTCGGTAACATATCCGCCAAATCGTGTCCTGATTTGTTTGAGAAGTTCGTTGAAAAAAGGATTGTTTACTTTCAGGTAAACAGTTTCTATTGGTACTTCTGAATATAAATTCGTGCCGATTACCCCCATTTCCCAATTGAAAATATGGCCTGTCACCATCAGTGAGCTAATGCCGTTCTTCACGGGAGCGTCAAGCCCTTCCTGATTTACAATGACAAATCTTTTACGAAATTCTTTCTCGGAAATAGTCAGCAGCTTTATAGTCTCTGCGAAAAATGCATCAGTAAAATTTCGATAAAATTTATTCCGGATTTTTTTTCGCTCCTCAGGGCTTTTTTCAGGGAAGGCAAAGCGAAGGTTCTCATCAATCACATTTTTACGGTAGCTCAGCACGTAGCGTGCGACCAAATAAAGGAAATCCGAGAAGAGGTAGAGGATCGGAAGCGGTAACCTGGAAAGTAATCTGAAGAAAAACATAGAAACGCGTAGGAGATTGGGATCATGAAAGATCAAATCAGAAACAAAATAAAGGAAATCGCCTGAATTCTTTCTGATTCCTAGTTATAAATTGACTCAATCATTACTTTTGAATCATATGTCTGAAGTACAGCGCAGGAAATATTCTCAAGAGGAAAAGAACAGCATCTTCGATGGGGAGTTTATGCCTCACATCGATTCGATGTACAATTTTGCCTACCGACTCACTTTTGATGAGGATGATGCCAAGGATTTGGTGCAGGATACTTACCTGAAAGCCTACCGTTTTATCAATTCTTTTGAGCAGGGGACCAATGCGAAAGCATGGCTTTTTCGAATCCTAAAAAATAGTTTCATCAACGAATACCGCCGCAAAAGTAAGCAGCCGGCCAAAGTAGATTATCAGGAAGTTGAAACTTATTACAACTCAGATGATGTTGACTACCAGAGTACGAGCGACATGCGGGCCGATTCGGTCAAAGATATGCTTGGAGATGAAATCTCCAATGCGCTCAATAGTTTGGCTGTAGACTTCAGAACAGTGATTATCCTGTGTGATCTGGAGGGATTTACCTACGAGGAAATGTCCAAAATATTGGATATTCCGATCGGCACCGTTCGATCTAGACTGCATCGCGCAAGAAATCTGCTCAAGGAAAAGCTGCAAGGCTATGCCAAAAATATGGGCTACAACACAGATGAAGAGGAGGAATAACAACTAGAATTAAGATGGATATGAACGAAGAATCAACCCAAGGACGAAAGCTGAAGTGCACGGACACCAGCAAGTGTTTTGAGCTTTTGGAAAGCATTCTTGATGGGGAAATTGACAATTCGAAGGAGATTTTGAAGGAAAAATTGGCAAAATGCCAACCTTGTTTTGCGCATTTTCACCTCGAGCAAGCCATTCGTGATGTGCTGAAAAACAAATGCACCAAGCATGAAGTCCCTAATGAGTTGGTAGATTCTATTCGAAAACAGATTCAGGAAATCAAGTAAAATGAGCGCTGGAAAAGCAATAATATTCTCGGCTCCTTCCGGGTCTGGAAAAACCTCTCTCGTCAAACATCTCATTGAGCACGTCCCAAATCTGGGATTTTCTATTTCAGCCTGTACGAGAGATCGTCGAGGTAGGCACGAAGTGCATGGCAAGGACTACTACTTTTTGACCCAAGCAGATTTCAAACAAAAGATTGACGAGGACGCCTTCATCGAATGGGAGGAAGTCTATGCGGGAAATTTTTATGGAACGTTAAAAGAAGAGATCCAACGGATCTGGGATAGTGGAAAAGCAGTGATTTTTGATGTGGATGTAAAAGGCGGATTGGCATTAAAAAAATACTTTGGAGACCAAGCGCTGGCCATATTTGTGAAAGTTCCGAGTATCGAAGTACTTAAAGAGCGCTTGAGTGATCGCGGTACGGAGTCAGAAGAGTCACTCTCCAGAAGAATCTTCAAAGCAGAATTTGAGATGAAATTTGAACCACAATTTGATGTCTCTGTCGTCAATGATGATTTTTCAGTTTCATCAAGAGAAGCCGAAAGATTGGTTCGTGAGTTTTTAGCCCATTAAGTTTTGAAGATCGGATTGTATTTCGGCTCTTTCAACCCCATCCATATTGGACACCTAATCATTGCGAACACACTTTATGACCGTACTGACTTAGATGAAGTATGGTTTGTGGTTAGTCCTCAGAATCCTTTGAAAAAACGGCAATCTCTTGCCCATGAGCATGATCGATTGCGAATGGTCGAGTTGGCGATAGAAGATAATTTCCATTTTCGGGCCTCGGATGTAGAGTTTCGGATGCCAAGGCCAAGCTATACCATCGATACGCTTACTTACTTGAGTGAGCAGTATCCACAGCATCAGTTCTGTTTATTTTTAGGATCAGACAACCTAGGTCAGCTAAAGAAGTGGAAAAACTATGAACAGATCTTAGCCCACTATCCGATTTTTGTTTACCCAAGACCTGGTGAGAAAAAAGAGTTTGAACTTTCTAATATCAATCTTATTGAGGCCCCGCTATTGGATATCTCGGCTACTTTTATCCGGAAATCCATCGAAGAAGGGAAATCAGTTCGCTACCTCTTGCCCGAATCTGTTGCCGATTATATCAGGGATAAGAAGCTGTTCTCTTAAATTTTTTCAGTTAGACAAGTGTTAAAATTCCCATGTCGTTTGCATTCAAAGCCTTCTGTTTTCAGATTCACCCTTTTAGTAGAATTAAGCTAATTCCAATTTCGTATTTGGTCTTTTGAAAGCAATTATTCCTGATAGATACCTGGTGAATTCCCAATCAAGTCCTTAATTTTTTGCATTCGAGCGGCAATTTTCTTTTCTTAGGAGACAAGCCCAAAATCTCCGAATTTCTTTTTTTTCATTTTAAACCACAAAAATGACCAAACATTCCTACGAAAGTGGGCTCATTGGCAATTGTGCCTTTATAGCTCATGTAGAAAAAAACACAAACATTAGCTGGCTTTGTTTCCCAAGATTTGACTCTGATTTTATTTTTGGAGGGCTACTTGATCGTCAAAAAGGAGGCGAATTTACTGTACTACCTGATGCAGACTCCTTTGAATCTTCGCAACAGTATTTAGAAAATACGAATATCCTCCAAACAGCGATTAGCTATGCAGATGGCAGCTATCAAGTCACAGATTTTGCTCCCCGATTTAAGAATTTTGATCGCTATTACAAACCGTTGATGCTCATCCGAAAGATCGAGTGCCTCTCAGGATCTCCACGAATAAAAATTTCCTGTCGTCCGGTAACTAACCGAGGAGAAATGCCCTTGATGGGGAGTCAAGGTAGCAATCATATTCGCTACATGGGGATTGATCAAGAATTGCGGTTGACTAGCAATGCTCCGCTCAGTTACATTCAGGATAGCAAGCCCTTTGCCTTGCACAAGACTATTTATTTGGTCTTGACTTATGGAAGACCGCTCGAAGCGGCAGTGGAAACAACAGCAGAGCGATTTTTGCATGCTACACGGTCCTATTGGCAAGAATGGGTAAAGTCTACCAGTATTTCTGGTTTTCACCAAAAGTTAGTGTTGCGATCGGCTTTGATTTTAAAAATCCATCAATATGAGGACACTGGGGCAATTGTAGCAGCCTCCACGACTTCACTTCCGGAATCACCTGGGAGTACCAGAAATTGGGATTACCGCTTTTGCTGGATCAGAGATACCTATTATACCCTTACTGCATTTAATAGTATTGGCCACTTCGAAGAGTTGGAGAAATATTTCGAATTTATCCAAAATCTTCCCACAGATAGTAATGGACGTTATCAGCCGCTATTTTCGATCACTGGAGACACGCTATTGACGGAGGAAGTTTCTGATCTCGCGGGTTATTTGGGAAATCAGCCGGTGCGATTTGGCAATCAAGCCTACACCCATATTCAAAATGATTGCTATGGTCAGGTCTTGGTCTCATTGCTGCCTTTGTATTCAGATCAGCGATTTACAGAGGAGGAGCGAAGTCACGCGGAGCCAATGATTATGAATTTGCTCGTAAAAATTGAGACGACCATGCATGAAAAAGATGCCGGACTTTGGGAGTTTCGTAATCTGGCACAAGAACATTGCTATACTTTTTTGTTTCATTGGGCAGGGGCATGCGCGGCAGCAAAAATTGGAATTCGCTTGAAAAATGATGCCATGTATAGCAAAGCGATTGAACTTCGTGACCAGGCTGTTGCTAAAATAGAATCCTGTTACCTGCCTGATCGAAAAGCCTACTCACAAGCGGTAGGATCAAAATACATGGATGCCAGCACGCTTCAATTAATCACTATGGGTTATTTTGGAGATGATTTGGCTCGTGCAAATGCTCATTTGAAAGCGCTTGAGGAAGATTTACTGGCTAAGGATTTTCTTTTTTACCGCTACAAACACATGGATGATTTTGGGGTGCCTGAGACCACCTTTTTAATCTGTGCATTTTGGTACATTGAAGCTTTGGCTTGCGTGGGAAGATTGGAAGAAGCTGTGGAGGGCTTTGAGACTTTGGTTCAATATTGCAATCACTTGAAGCTCTTTTCCGAAGATGTAGATCAGCATACGGGAAGTCAGTGGGGGAATTTCCCTCAAGCCTATTCCCATGTGGGATTGATGAATGCAGCGTTCCGAATCGGGAAGAAGTTGGATCGACCAAATTTCTTGTAGCCGAGACACCATTTTCTTTACCTTAGTAGCCTCATCATATCATTCGAATGAAACTATTCAAACTGATTGTCTTGCTAGGGCTATTTGGACTAGCTTCCTGTGCTAAGGATTCCTATCGAAAAATCAACAAGCAGCATAAAAAGCAAGTCAAGGAAGTTTTGGGAGCTATCCAGGCAACACCAATAACGAAAGCTCAGGTTAATCCTGATAGTCTTAGTATTTCAGATGCTTGGATCGGGACTACTAATTTTAGCATTCGGAGACCGAATTATGTGATTATCCATCATACTGCTCAAGATTCCTTAGCCCAAACGATCAAAACTTTTACGCTTCCGCGAACGCAAGTGAGTTCGCACTACGTGATCGGCCGAGATGGAGAAGTGGTACAAATGCTGAATGATTACCTGCGATCCTGGCATGCAGGTCGGGGTAGATGGGGAAACGACACAGACCTGAATTCCGCTTCTATTGGGATCGAATTGGATAATAATGGATTCGAGCCATTTTCTGACAAGCAGATTGAGAGCTTGCTACTGGTCTTGAAGCGATTGAAATCATCCTATTCAATTCCTACAGCCAATTTCATTGGGCATTCTGATATCGCTCCTGGGCGTAAAGTGGACCCGAATCCTTATTTCCCTTGGAAAAAACTCGCTCAGTCGGGTTTTGGACTTTGGTATGACGAGAGTCTAGAGTTGCCAAATGGGCAAAGTATTGAAGAGGTGCCGGAAAATTTTAACCCCATCGATGCCTTGCGAATTATTGGCTATGATATTTCAGATGAAAAAGCAGCGATTCAATCTTTCAAAATACACTTTATCCAGGAAGACATCGATTCATCACTCAGCCGAAGAGATAGCTTGATTTTGTTTAATCTATATAAAAAATACCGCTAAATTTTTAGCGGTATTTTAAGATCTACGAACTCAGTTTGGAGAGTAGCTGCCTAACCTGTTTGACAGATTTGATATTGTAATTAGCCTGTGTATACGCATAGCCTACCCGGATGGAATAGGCGTTTTTTGGCATCGCCTTAAATGTATCCTCATCTGTCCAATCATCACCGACTGCCAACACAAAGTCATACTCTTGATTTTTCATTAATGCAGTCGCAGCACGACCTTTATTGATGTCGGGACGTTTGATTTCCAAAACCATATTTCCTTCAAGAACCTGAAGATTGTGTCCTCTAGCCATGTATTTCAAGTGACTGAAGAGTTCCCGCATTCGAAGATCCCCCAGACCACTTTCTACTTTTCTAAAATGCCAAACGAGGGAATGGTGTTTTTCCTCTATAAAAGCTCCAGGCGTTCTGAGGACATAATACTCCATTATCTGGCGGATATCGTCCTTCCAGCCATCCTCAATTTCCGCATAGAGTTTCCAGTTTCCATTTTCATCTTTTCGTTTTACCCAGACTCCATGTTCCGCGACCATGTCAATCGATTGATCTTTAAACCATTTTCCTAACGTATCCTTATCTCTCCCGGAGATGATGACTACTTGGGCTAGGCCACTGAGGTCTTTGACGATTCCTTTCAATTCGGCATCTGGTACGGCATGCTGAGGATTAGTGACAAAACCAGTCAGAGTACCATCGTAATCCAAGAATAAAATCGGGTTACTCGCTTTTTTGAAAGCTGTGGCGATCTCTGTCATTACAGCTGCATCGACATCTTTGGAAGTCAGTTCAGCCTGTTTTGATTTCACATGTTCCAAGCGATCCATAAAGACTTTTACCCATTGGAAGACATCGTATTTCTTGAGACTTTCCTGCATGCTTTCCATTCTCGCTTTTTGCTCCGGGAGCTTCATAGTGAGTGCACGGTAAATGGCATCGACGACTCCTTGACGATCATTTGGGTTGACTAAAACCGCATCCTGAAGTTCCTTGGATGCTCCTGCCATTTCAGATAAAATCAGTACGCCACTCTGATCTGTTTTACTCGCTACAAATTCCTTACAAACCAAATTCATCCCATCTCGAAGTGGGGTGACTAAAGCGATATCAGAAATATTATAAAATGCGCTTAACTCTTCGAATGGAAAACTGCGGTAGAAATAATGGACAGGTTTCCAATTGAGTGTGGCATACTCCGAATTGATTCTGCCAACTAGGAGATCAATTTCTTTCTTTAGTTTTTTATAGGACTGGACTTTGTCCCGACTCGGCACCACAATCATGATCATGGATACTTTGCCATGCAACTCTTTATGCTGCTGCAATAGCTGGCCAAAAGCCTGAATTCGCTGTGGAATTCCTTTGGAATAGTCAAGCCGGTCGATGGTAATAATTAATTTTTGACCTTCTACCTGTTTTCGAAATTCCCCTACGATACGCTGAGTTTTGCGACTTTTTGCTTGATTTGCAAACTTGTCATAGTCGATTCCCATCGGGAAGGAATCCACGTTGATAATTCTGTTTTCAGCCTGAATGTAGCCGCTCTCTGAAGAAAGTCCGGTGATTCTCCCCACAGCACTTAGGAAGTGGCGCATATCATCATAGGTATGAAAACCTATCAAATCCGCACCTACTATACCCTCGAGCAGCTGCTTTCGCCAAGGGATCATTCGGATGATTTCGTAGGATGGAAAAGGGATGTGTTGGAAAAATGCGATGGTAGCATTTGGTAATTTTTCCCGAAGCATTTTTGGGAGTAACAGCAATTGGTAATCATGAATCCAAATGGTGTCTTCAGGCCCTGCTTTTTTGAGAATTGCTTCACAAAATTTTTCATTGACACGTACATAAGCTTTCCAATGGTCAGGATTGTAAACCATGTACTGTGTGAAATAGTGGAATGCTGGCCAAAGTGTTTCATTGGAAAAGCCTTCATAAAATTCCTCCACATCTTCTTTGGTAAGAAATACCGGAGCCATCTTAAGCTCATGGAGTTCCAAAATGATTTCTGCCCGCTGCTCTGGGTCCTCAACAGTATTTCCAGGCCAGCCGATCCAAATATTTTCACCCGCTTTATAAATGGATCCTAAGCCTGTGGCTAATCCTCCGGCGCTGGGTTTAAATTCGAATTTCCCATTTCGGTGGCGAAGACTTATTGGGAGTCGGTTGGAAACGATAATCGTTTTTGACATAATAAGATTTACTAGTTTAAAAACATGTTTGGGCATGGCCCAAATCAAAAAGGTGATTTAAGAAGTTACTCAATATTGAGCCGAATCAAAAGGATTAGCCAAAAAAGGCTTGTTTTTGAACCAAAAAATAACTTTTACTCCCTTGAAATAAAAAAAGCAGTCTGTTTAGACTGCTTTGATTTTAGTTTTTAGAAGCGAGCTTTTCGGGCTTGGTACTGATTTTTGACCAAATGAATTCCCCGATTTGCCTGCCTTGAGTTACGCCATCTTCGATTGCCGGCATGTAATGTATACCACCGTAAAAACGGCTGATCGCAGCTTCTTCAGCGGCTCCGCTAAAGGAGTCGAATTCCCGAACGGGTAAGCCATAGGCGACTTCCGAACTGTCCACCAAATGGAATTGATCTCCAAAAAGCTGACCAAGCGTATAGGCTGAAGCGGCCGAAGCTACCGAGTGGCCTGAGGTGTGCTCCGGAAATGGAGGAGTCTGCAAGAGTGGCACCCACTCTTCATCGATGTATTGATTGATGTAAGTTTCAGGACGGATTAATTTGCTTCGATATTTCTCATCCCAACAAGAAATGAATGCTTCATTTAGGGAAATTCCGGTCATCGCAAAAGCCTCAGCGGTTCCTTTCCAGTCTGCTCCAGCCGCTTTTGCGGCAATAGCGGCGATACTCATCCAGTGCCCGCCAGGAGTAATTTTCTTAGTTGCAAACATCACGTGACCTTTCACATTCACCTTATAAGGATTGCAATCCCAGAATAAAGCGATATTCTGTTGCTCCTCATTTGCAGATTTTGCGGCGAGGTAAACTTCATTCGCTAATTCATAAAAAGGAGTTCCTGCAGTAATAGAAAATGCCGGAGGGGCAGCCGGCTTAAACTGGGCAGCCGAGTCCAACACAAAGGTTCGAATCTTATTCCAATGCGGCTCGATTCCTTCCATATATGCAGGTGGAGTTGGCTGCCAAGTTCCCGGATCTCCAGATACAGTGTATTTTGGGAATGAGCGACTTTGATGGTAATTATCTTTGGATGAATATTCCTTTACAGCTGCAGCTACTTCTTGCCCAAAAGCAATAGATGCTTCAAAGACATCGTCAGGAATCCCTTTTTCTTTTAATTCTGCATAGGCCGCATCGCGATGTTCATTCATCATTTCCTCTGAAAAAATCATTGCAGTACCCATCGTGTAGTAAGCCGCTAAAGAAGCCAGCGGTGGATAGACTTTGTCTGATGGTGTAAATTCTTTTTTCTCTGATCCTCTTAACTGCCCCAAGAGTGAAGCATAAGCAGGGTCTGTAGCAGCAGCAACTTCAAAAGCGGCGATGGAGGAATAAGAATAAATTCGAGCAGCTACCGGAGGAGAAAAAATATCGTGAATAATCACTTGTGTCACTCGATCCTGAGCTTCATTGAGGTAATGACCATCCGTGATCACATTCGAATAATCAACTGGCTCTTGACAAGAAAATCCAATGAATAGAATCCCAACAAGTAAAAGGCTTTTTATAGTACGCATAATAGGGCGAATGATAAGTAATGCAAATTTAATAAATCTTGTAAAAGGACATCAAATCGGGTGATTATGTCTGATTTAAGGCACAAAGCTAGGTGAATTGTTCCTCCAAGCAAATGACTTTAATCAACTTTAACCCAAATTGGGCTTCCATTATTAGGAACTGCGATCAAATAAGAAATACCTGTAACGCTAATTTTTTGTAAAGATCTTATTTGAGTTTGGATAGGAATTTGAGTTTTTAAGTTCGAACTCTTCCAACGCCCATTTTCAAACTGAAAAGATTGAAAAGCCATTGCCGAATTTTTTCCCAGATCTACCCGGTATTCGGTAAAATTTCCACCAAGGAAAACCTGCTTACTTTTCTCATCCCAAGCGATACTAAACCAAGGGCTCAATTGTCCCTCGAAGGGAAATGGATAAAATGAGAAAGAGCCATCTTGCTGCTGGAGGTAAGCCCCAGATCGAAATTCGTAGGCAGCTTTCTTACTTGCTTGGTTCAGTACCTCCGCTGAAAAAAGATCTGCAGGCGTACTGCTGGCAGCATATTCTGCATAGGAAGAATGCTTCCGCTTCAGGCTTGGGATCTGTTTGATTAGATCATCACGCGTTGCAAAAGGAACCAACTTATCACCCATGTAATGGAAAATTACAGGATCTGCCTGGCCGTTGCCATCGACATCTGAGTGATAGAGCCAGACTGGCTTGGCCTCACTTGCCTTTAACTTTGAATTCAATCCCAGATTCCCTGTGATTAAATCCATGAGTCCATCTCCATTTACATCCGAAGCCTTCAAACTTTGGATCCAGCCTGAAGATTTTTCCAAGCCAGCGACTGATTTTTCCACGAATGTTTGTTGGGCATTTTTCTCAAAAACTCGAATGCCTTGCCAATCTCCTGTAAGAATCAATTCCAGTTGATTATCGCCCGTTAGGTTTGACCATTTCGCGGTATTGACCATCCCAAAATTAATTTGCTGTCCGAAGCGAGCAAAGGTTTCATCTTTGAAGAAACCATTCCCCTGATTAACTAAAAGCGAACTTTTTGGGCTTGCGCCATAGTCCCCACTGACCACAGCTGCGGCTGTAAAAATATCCAAATCACCATCTTGATCGAAATCCGCTATTGCCAGCGTGGAGGTGTTTTCTCCTATTGGAGGGAGGGCATTTGGGATAAAACTGAAGCCGCCAAGGCCATCCCCGAAATAAATCCGATCGAAGTTGAACAAGTTACCGGCTTCATACTCATTTCCTCCGCTTCCTACATAGAGATCCAGATTTCCATCTCCATTCAAATCTGCAAATTCAGCCACGACATCTTCGGCTTTGGCCAGCATTTCAAAAATTGGGCTTGGATTAGGGATGAAATCTCCAGTGGTTGTTTGGAGAAATAAAGCTCCGGCTTGATCTTTTGCACCCCCCAAATAGACATCATCCAATCCATCCTTATTCACATCACCTACAGCCAATGCCGGACCTGTAGATGAAAAGCTCTTAGGGATCAAGTATTCTCGTTTGGTTTCATCTACCTCAGTTTTTTCGACATGTGACCATGCGATGGTTGGAAAGTCGAATGTTTCAGTCGAGGTTAGGGAGTTCTCAAAAATTGTTTTGCCAGTACCTTGGATGAGTGAATTTTTCGTGGATATGGCTAAACTATTGAAGCTTTCAAAATTTCCATTTGGCCATCTTACAGTCACTGAATCAATTTGTGAAATCTTCCCTAAGCCAAAAACAAGAGGAGTGGTGGAGCCGGATTGAAAGCCCCGCGTTCCAGCGCTGAATTGATGCCAAGACTTATCTTCAGAGTGAACAGTAACTTTTGCCCCGATCCCAAATGGATTTAAGTCTGCGCCTTTCAATTCGATCGCAATGGATTTATTTTCAGTTTTGTCAGAATGATTTCTATAGATAAATGCAGGTTGATCCAAGTTGTTAATGACCAAATCCAGATCTCCATCATTATCCAAATCTGCATAAGCTGAGCCATTGGAATAGCTCGGTTGATCAAGCCCCCAAGCCAAGCTTTGGTTGGTAAAGTGGAGGCTAGAATCTTGTCTGAAAGTATAATTTGGGAGTTTTACAGTTGGGAGCAGCTCGATCTGATTTTTCCGAAGATCCGCCATTGCCGTTGAGGGATCTATTTCCTGACTGTATTGAATAAAATCCAAATCATTTGGCCGTTTCACAATTCCATTGGTGACATGGATATCTTTCATTCCATCATTATCCATGTCAAAAATCAATGGAGACCAACTCCAGTCTGAGGCAAATACTTCTGAAAAAAGGGCGATTTCGCTAAATCCTTTTTCTCCCTGATTCAATTGCAAATGATTTCGCACGTATTGATCTGAGTATCCAAATTGCTTTTTTATTTGAAATACTTCGGATTTATCCTCTCCGACAGACTTCATCCAAATAGCTGGATCTTCGGGAAGCATATCAGTGGTGAAAATTTCCGGCAGACCATCTCCATTCAAATCTCCCAGATCATTTCCCATGCTGTAGCGGCTGGTATTTGAAATTAAGGAATCTAGGGATTCTCGGAAGGTGCCATCTTGCTGATTAAGGTAGAGGTAGTCATTTTCTGTAAAATCATTGGAAACATACAGGTCTGGCCAGCCGTCATTATTCACATCGTCTACTCCAACACCTAAGCCAAAACCCAAAATACTGGAATAAATACCTGCTTGTTCCGTGACATCCACAAATCCTCGTTCGCCCTCCATCGCCAGGTTTTTAAACAAGCGATCTCCTTCTGGATCAGAATTGGTTCGGTTGATGGCTTTTGCAAAAACTTCCGGTGACTTGACAGAATGATTCAAAAGATATAGATCCAAGTCTCCATCCCGATCATAATCGAAGAAGGTTGCCTGTGTGCTAAACCCTTTGAAATCTATCCCATAGGCTTCAGCCAAATCAACGAAGGTTGAATCTCCTCGATTGAGATAGAGCTTGTTTCTCCCCTTGATTTCTTTGTATTCCCCCACTTGGCAAACGTAAATATCCAAGAGACCATCGCCATTGACATCCGCCATGGTCACTCCAGTGGACCAACCCCCATCTCCTGTGACACCGGCTTTTTCGGTGATATCTTCAAATTGAAAATTTCCCTTGTTGAGGTAGAGCTTATTTGAAACTTGGTTTCCTGAGAAATAAAGATCAGGTAGGCCATCGTTATTGATGTCACCAATGGCGACCCCTCCTCCATTATAGAAGTAGAGGTACTCCAGAATATTGAGGGAATCTGTTGCCGTCAGTTTGTTTTCAAAAGAAACTCCGGACTTTTCAGCGGGGATTAATTCAAAGAGAGTAGCCTTTTCCTCCTTTTTACAAGAGAAAAAAGATAAGGCTACAAGCGCAAAGGCAAAGGGTTTTAGGGTTCGATTCATCTGTTAATACTTCCAGATTTCTGCGTTTGAGCTATTTTTCACAAAAAGAAGTTTTCCAGGCCCAAGCTTGGAAATGGCTCGAATATCGCCCGAAAGCTTTAAACCGTTTTCTGCATTTGGCCAATAGCGGAATGTTCCGTCGCCATTACCGAGCAGCACTTCTCCGAAGCTGGCATCGTATTTTCCAACTTCCGGTTTCGCTTGGGAAAGGTTACCTGCCAGGATCAAATCCAATTTTCCATCTCCATCTAAATCCTCTGTGTAGCTGGCAAAAATGTAGGATTTCTGAGCCATTCGTGGGAATGGCTTCCAATCAAATTTTCCGTTGCCAAGATTCATCAAAACGCCAGATTCCAAATTATTCAATTCACTGACGATTGATCTGGAAATAACCTCAGGTGGGAAAATCTCCGAAAAAGTCTGATTGTTATAAGTCGAATACTTGATGTAGCGTTTTTTGATGCTTGGAATTTGCTTTTCCAATTCATGCTTTAGCGTATAGGGGATCTGAACTCCGCCTACTTCGCGAATAAATAAATGTTCAATCGAACCATTTTGGTCGAAGTCATTGAGGAACATTTTAACAGGTGTTTCATTCGATGCTTTGAATCTGGAGTTTAGTCCATTGTTTCCTAGGATCAAATCAGGAAGTCCATTTCCATCCAAATCAGCCACTTCTATCATTCGATACCAGCCTTTCAATTTGGCAAGCTCAGGGAAATCTGTTTTCAAGAGTTTCCCGCCGGTATTTTTGAAGAAAATGGGTGCCGACCAATCGCCAACGAAAATTAAATCCTGTGTACCATCTCCATCCCAATCTGCGATTTTACCATCTGTGATCATTCCTAATTCC